>DASUEB010000171.1:0-14469 GCA_036275295.1 Luteibaculaceae bacterium
CCCAGCGCACATTACTTAAACGCCTGAATTCCGGTGATGTCTGCACCTGTAATGAGCAGGTGGATGTCGTGGGTCCCCTCATAGGTTACAACCGATTCAAGATTCATCATATGCCGCATGATGGGATATTCATTAGTAATCCCCATAGCGCCGTGAATCTGACGCGCTTCTCTGGCTATTTGAAGGGCCATATTTACGTTGTTTCTCTTGGCCATAGAGATCTGTGCCGAGGTGGCTTTGCCCTCGTTCCTCAGCACACCAAGTCGCCAAGCAAGCAATTGCGCCTTGGTGATTTCGGTAATCATCTCGGCCAATTTCTTTTGAATCAGTTGAAAGGAGGCGATAGGTTTACCAAACTGAGAGCGCTCTAACGCGTACCTCAGGGCGCTGTCGTAACAATCCATAGCCGCTCCAATGGCACCCCACGAAATGCCGTATCGGGCGGAGTCCAAACACCCTAGGGGAGCTCCCAAACCCGATTTATTGGGAAGCAGGTTTTCTTTGGGGACTTTGACATCGTGGAAAACCAATTCACCGGTCGCCGATGCACGCAAGCTCCATTTTCCGTGCGTTTCGGGTGTGCTAAACCCTTCCATACCCCGTTCCACAATCAGGCCGTGGATTCTGCCTTCTTCGCTTTTAGCCCATACCACGGCTACATCGCAGAACGGCGAGTTAGAAATCCATAATTTGGCACCGTTTAGCAGGTAGTGATCCCCTTTGTCTTTGAAATTCGTCACCATACCACCCGGATTTGATCCGTGGTCAGGTTCAGTTAAACCAAACGAGCCTATCCACTCGCCGCTGGCCAATTTGGGCAAGTATTTTTGGCGCTGAATCTCATTTCCGTAGGCATAGATGGGATACATCACCAATGAGGTTTGAACCGAGGAAGTAGAGCGAATGCCTGAATCACCCCGCTCCAACTCTTGCATAATCAAACCGTAGGCAATTTGATCCATACCCGCCCCACCATAAGTTGGGGGGATATAACAACCAAAACCCCCAATTTCAGCCAAACCAGGAATGATCTGCTTGGGAAAAACCGCCTTTTCATAGGACTCCTCAATAATCGGACTGATATTTTTACTCACCCAAGTTCGAGCGGTATCGCGAATCAATTTATGCTCATCCGTCAGTAAATCGTCAATCTGATAATAGTCGTGCGAATGAAATTCTCCTTTAGCCATGGCCTTAAAATTATTGTCTATGAGTTGAGGGCGGCATGCCCAATGTACGATAGTATGGTTATTTTTGCGTCAGAACAATGCACCCATGATTCGCTATTCAGGTATTCCTAGAGAGATTTCAAACCTATCCACCGAATGGCATTTTTTCCTGTTGATTGGGCTACTGGTGCTCATAGCTTGGGTGCGCATTTACTATCAGAAACAATACGCCAATCTATTCCGAAAAACCATTTGGGCCAAATACCGACCTAGTAACAACAAAGATGATAAAATTGGTCCTGATTTATACAATTTTTGTTTGAACTCGGTCTTTGTCATCTCCTTCGGATTTTTGGTTTACCAAGCCAATCGATTTTACGGACTGGATGCCATCAACCTACAAGGTCCGTTGCTATTAATCTTCTATTGCATTGCCATTTTGGTTATATTCTCGGTTAAAATGTTGGTCAACAACCTCAACGGCATCGTTTTCGATATTGAGGTGCTGATGCGGGAATACACCGATTATATCTACATGAACCTCAAAACCTTAGGCATCATCTCCATACCGATAAACATTCTGATCACCTATGCCGACAGCCATTACACCAGCTGGTTTTTAGTTTTCTTCTATATCTTGTACGGCATATTCTGGTTGCTTAGGATTATAACGGGCATGTTATATGGTATAAGCGCAAACATTTCTTTGTCATATTTATTTTTGTACCTTTGCACCCTTGAAATCATGCCGGTGCTGCTATTGTTAAAACTCTTATTTACAAGAGGTTAACAAAAGATGATCGGCACTTTAGGCTAAGGTTAACTAAAATTCTAACGACTTGAAAGTAAAGAGCATACTGATTTCTCAACCGAAACCCACAACCGAGAAATCACCCTATTTTGATTTGGCCAAGAAACACAATATCAAAATTGACTTTCGTTCTTTCATTCACGTGGAAGGAATTGATGCCAAAGATTTTCGCAAAGAACGCGTTAACATACTAGAACACACGGCCGTTATCTTCACCAGTCGAAACGCAGTAGATCACTTCTTCCGCATTTGCGACGAAATGCGCATCACCGTGCCCGATACCATGAAGTATTTCTGCATGTCGGAAGCCATCGCCTTTTACCTCCAGAACTACATTGTTTATCGCAAACGCAAGATCTTTGTTGGCAAACTTCGATTTGAAGACTTGATGGATCACATCAAAAAACACAAAGACGAACGCTTTTTACTTCCCTCATCCGACATTCAGAAGGCCGAAATCCCTGAATTACTGGACACCTTTAAAATCAATTACACCAAAGCCGTCCTCTACAAAACGGTGTGTAGCGATATCTCCGATCTAAAAGACATTAAATACGATATGCTCGTGTTTTTCAGTCCTTCAGAGATTGAATCGCTTTACATGAACTTCCCGAATTTTGAGCAAAACGAAACCCGCATAGCTGCTTTCGGTCCCACCACGGCCAAAGCGGTAAAAGATGCCGGTTTGAGATTGGATATCAACGCTCCCATGCCCAATGCCCCCTCGATGAGCATGGCCATAGAGCAATACATTAAAAAAGCCAACCACTAAACGCGCAGGACCCCTTGGGTTCACAACGCGATTGCGGTCGTTGCACTACCTACACTGCCAGCGCGATGTCAACTCGAAATACCCTTCCTAAATCTCGCCGAATATCGGGTGTTACCGCTATCCCGCTCTTGTTTGAAAAGGGTAAGTCGATTGCGGAACACCCCATCCGAGCCCTGTTCACCGTGCAAAAGTCTGCCCAAACGGGCTCGCTAAAGGTGGGTTTCTCCGTGCCCAAAAAACGCTGTAAAAAGGCCGTTCTTCGCAACCTCACTAGGCGGCGCATGAAGGAGGCCTTCCGAACCCAACAGCACCGGCTGCTGAGCCAAGTCAAACAAACAAACAGCGAGGTTACCTTGTTTTTCATCTATCAAGGGAACCACCCTTCCGAATTTAACGACATACAGCACAAAATATTCCTAGTTTTAGAGCGTTTACAAGCTTTATTACCCAATATTATTCCAGATGACCAATCGCCCACCACTGAAAAAAGCGCTTAGCATTGTTGCTCTAGTCATCATTGGCGCTCTCGGAATCCGCGGCTATCAGAAAAAAGACGATTATTTCGAAGTGGCCAAAAACCTCGAAATATTCACTGGCCTGTACCGCGATATCAACCTCTACTACGTGGACGATACCAAACCCGGTGAGCTCATGAAAAAGGGGATTGATGCCATGTTGGAGGCCTTAGACCCCTACACAGTGTACATACCCGAATCGAAAATCGAAGACTTTCGGTTTATGACAACCGGATCGTACGGCGGTATTGGGGCGAATATCATCGATTTTGATAAAACCATCTATATCGCTGATCCCGTTGAAAACAGTCCCGCCTACAAAGCCGGATTGCGTGCGGGCGACAAACTGATTAGCGTCAACGGAAAACCAGTCGAAGGAAAAACCATCGAACAAATAACCGAAATCCTGAAAGGCCAGGCCAAAACAGAAGTAACGGTAACCGTTATCCCCCTCGGTACTACCACCTCGGTAGAGAAAAAAATCACCCGCGATGTCATCAAAGTCAAAGACGTTCCTTTCTACGGCATGCTCGACAGCGAAACGGGTTATATCCGCCTGACCAGCTTTACCGAAACGGCCAGTCGCGAGGTAAAAGAAGCCTTCATGGATCTTCGCGACAAACAAGGCATGAAGAAACTGGTCTTCGACCTCAGAGGCAATGGCGGCGGACTATTGCGCGAAGCCGTTAACATCGTCAACTTTTTTGTTCCCAAAGGCGAGATGATTGTGGATACCCGCGGGAAAGTAAAAGAATGGGATCAAAAACACTTCGCCCTCAATCAGCCTCTGGATTTAGAGATCCCGTTGGTTGTATTGATCGATCGGGGAAGTGCATCGGCCTCAGAAATCGTAGCCGGAAGCTTGCAAGACCTCGATCGGGCGGTGGTGCTTGGCGAGCGATCCTATGGCAAAGGTTTGGTGCAACAAACCCGCGACCTGTTTTACAACTCCAAACTCAAAGTTACCGTTCAGAAATACTACACCCCAAGCGGCCGCTGCATCCAAAAACTAGACTACAGTCACCGCGACGAAGGCGGAACCGTAACCGAAGTTCCCGATTCGCTGCTGAAAAAATTCAAAACCCGTAAAGGTCGCGTCGTAACCGACGGCAGAGGCATTGAACCCGATATCGCCATTGCCGATGAAGAATTGGGCAAAATACTCCGCCCGCTATACGAAATGGGGGTCCTTTTCAGCTTTGCCAATCAGTATGCACAACAGCATCCAACCATTGAACCCGCTAAAACCTTCCGCATCAGCGACACCGAATACGAGGCTTTTAGCACTTTTGCCTTGCAGAAAAAACTCGACTACAAAACAGAAACGGAACAGATTCTTGAAGCCCTTCGCAAGAGTGCTGAGCGAGAAAAATACTTTCAAGATGCCTCAGTAGAATACGAGAAACTGCTGTCGAAGATGTCGCCCGACGCCAAAAGCGACCTTCGCAAATTCAAACACCAAATCAAGCTGGCGCTTGAGAATGAGATCGTTTCGCGCTATTACTTCGATCGAGGTCGCGTTGAATCAACGCTTAGTGTCGATCCTTACATCAAAAAAGCGATTGATTCTTTCCAGCCCGATGTTTACCGCAAAGTATTAGCCGGAATCAAATAAGGCTGTGATATCCAGAGCGAGTTTACATCACTACCTCCATGTTGGGGCCCTGTTGCTAATGGCGATTGGCTTGCCCACCTCCATGTTTCTCATGAGCCTATCGAGCATCTTATTGCTCGTCAATTGGTTTTTTCGGCAACCCCTGCGCCAAAGTTGGGCTGCATTTCGGGCCAATGAATCAGCGACCGTTTTCGCAGCTATTTACCTGCTACATATCTTCGGCAGTTTGTACACCAGCGACACCACATTTCTGCTGAACGACCTGCGCATCAAGCTCCCCTTATTGATCTACCCCGTGGTATTGGGCAGCTCCCCTCGATTGCAAGCACGCACGTATGGCATCTTGCTATGGGTTTTCACCGCCTCCACTCTTTTTGCATCTACCCTTGTTATTGCTGCGTTTTTTGGCTGGTCATGGAAACCCATAACCGATTTTAGGAGCTTTTCGCCTTTCATTTCTCACATTCGCTTCAGCTTGCTCATCTGTGTGGCGGTATTCTGGCTGATCGACAGCGTGCCTAAAAAACCATCGCTGCTTCGCTTGTTGGGTCATGCATTGGCCTTGGTCATAGCTCTAATCAGCCTCAATTTTCTGCAAAACGTCATGGGGTTTATCATCCTCGCTTTGGCCTTTTTCATCTGGGCCATGGGGCGTTCTACCACACTTAATCGAGTGCAACGACGCATTGCGCTCTCCGCTGTCTTGATAGGCGCCATGGCGCTGACTTGGTATACCTACCGATTGATCCCAGTTCGCGACTCAATCGATGTCGCCAAACTACCCGTAAAAACCGCCAACGGAAATCCATATATCCACGAGCCACAAAAGATTTTCACGGAAAACGGACACCATATCTTTCTTTATCAATCGGTTGATGAGATGGAGCGCGCGTGGTACAACAGAGGTGGCGCACCCTTTGACAGCTTAACGCGCACAGGTGGCGATGTAAGGGCCTGTCTGATGCGATACCTCACCAGTAAAAATCTGCCAAAAGATTCACTCGGAGTCTGGAGTCTGAGCGAATTTGACATTCAAAGCATCGAGTCGGGTCGAACCAACTACCGCTTTGTAGAAGGGGGTCTGGCCCAGCGCGTGCGCACCCTTTACCGCGAATACGAAAACTACCAGTGGGGGATTTTTGATGGCAGCTCTGTCTTGCAGCGATATATCTATGCTAAAACCGCATGGAATATCATTCACCAGCATTTTTGGTTTGGCGTCGGCACGGGTGACCTTCAAAAGGCATTCGAGAAGCAATACCAAAAGGACCAAACGCCCTTGAAAAAACAATTTCAACTGAGGGCACACAACCAATACCTCAGCATTTGGGCGGCATTCGGTATTTTTGGCCTATTGCTGTTTGTTGTGGCCATTTTATACCCTTTTGCCGCTGAGGGACAGGCCAAATCGTTTTTTTCAGTTAGTTTTTTGCTCTGCGCAATGATATCATTTCTGGCCGAGGATACCCTCGAAACCCAAGCCGGGGTGTCTTTTTTTATATTCTTTTACGGTCTAGTTTTGTGGGCTAAACCCAAGCTCACCCCACCAAGTGAAAATTAGCGCCGTCATCATCACGTACAACGAAGAACGCAACATCAAGCGTTGTTTAGACAGCCTGACAGGCGTTGCAGATGAAATAGTAGTGCTCGACAGTTTCAGCACCGACCAAACCCAGGCCATCTGCCAAACGTTTCCAACCACCTTTATCCAACACCCGTTTGAGGGTTATATCGAACAAAAGAACCGCGCTGTTGCGCACGCGCAATTCGACTGGGTGTTGTCGCTTGATGCCGACGAGGCCCTGAGCGATGCCGCCCGGTTGCAGATCGCGCATTTAAAAAGCCTTCAGGAGCACCCAACTGCCTACGGGTTCAATCGACTCACGAATTATTGCGGCAAATGGATCAAACATTGCGGCTGGTATCCCGACCGAAAAATCAGACTCTTCAATCGGCTCACCGCTCATTGGGCTGGGGTAAATCCACACGATATCATCGTTTTTAATACGCCACAACCGGAGCTGTGCTACCTACCCGCCGACCTGCTGCACTACAGCTATTATACCATCGAAGAGCACATTCAACAAACCCATAGGTTTACAACTATTGCGGCTCGTGCATTACACGAAAAAGGAAAGAAAGCGAGTATAATAAAACGATTTGGGAGTCCAATATTTAAGTTTTTAAAAGACTACTTCCTGCGTTTGGGTTTTTTAGATGGCTATTTTGGATGGAAAATTTGTTGGATATCAGCGCATGCAACCTATTTGAAGTATCAAAAATTAGACGCCCTTGGCAAACAGTCCCGTTAAAAAAGTGGTTGTCGAAATCGACAAAATCCGAAATCCGTATTCCGGTCTCGGACAGTTTTGTCTTCATTTAGGACGGGCCTTGGTTGAGGCCCAACCCCTTGAAATCGATCTTGAATTTGCGTTGGCAAAAGGTCATCATACCGCGGAAGACTTCGGATCATTCCGACAAGTCAGCCGATTTCAGGTGTTAAACTCAAAATCTACCGCCCCGCAAATCTGGCATAGCACCCATCAAGATAGTCCGTATTCCCCGCCTCGTTCCAGCAAGTTCATTCTTACCATACACGACCTCAATTTCCTCGAAAAATACTCGTCGCGCATGCGCCAAGCGTGGCGGCTCAAATTGTTGCAGCGAAAAATCGATCGATGCGATGCCCTAACCACGATATCTCATTACTCTGCACAAATCATACGCGATCACCTCAACATTCGCGACAAACCGTTACATGTCATTTACAACGGCTGCAATCATATGGCTCCCGTGGCCTCGACCCCTATGCATCCCGTGAAAAGTCCATTTCTTTTTAACATCGGTGTCATCCAACCCCGCAAAAACCTAGAGGTACTGTTGCCTTTAATGGAGCGGATCAACACCCATAAGCTGGTGATTGCTGGCAGTGCGCAGCCCAGATACCTCGAAGCGCTGAAAAAACGCATCGACGAACTGCGCATTCACAACAAGGTGATCTTCACGGGTCCAATAACCGATGCCGAAAAACAATGGTATTACAATCACTGTGATGGCTTTGTTTTCCCCTCGCGCAGTGAAGGTTTCGGGCTTCCCATCATTGAGGCCATGCAAGTTGGCAAACCCGTTTTTTTATCCACGTTTACCTGCCTGCCCGAAATTGGGGGCGATCTCGCTAACTATTGGGATCATTTCGAACCCGACCACATGCTCAATGTACTCGAAAAGGGCCTCAAACAACACAACCCAGAAAAATCGGCTCTTCTGGTGAAATGGTCGGAGAAATTCTCTTGGCCAAATGCGGCAAATGCGTATTGGAACTTGTACCAGTCGCTATTATAACCCTACTTTTAGACCATGAACAAGCTTCGATGGTCTTATGCTCCGATTCCCAATAGCGAAAGCGTCAAATCGCTGGCCAATGCGCTGTCTATAGACCTCACTTTGGCGGCCCTTTTGGTTCAGCGGGGCATTACCGATTTCGACCAAGCTAAAGCGTATTTTCAACCTTCGCTAGATCAGTTGCACGACCCCTTTTTAATGCGCGACATGGATCGAGCGGTGGAGCGCGTTAACCGAGCCCTTAAAAACCAAGAGAAAATCCTGGTTTACGGCGATTACGATGTTGACGGCACCACCTCGGTAGCAGCCATGTTTCAATTCCTTCGCGCATTTACCGATCAAATTGACTATTACATTCCAGACCGCTATACGGAAGGGTATGGCCTTTCGCAGCAAGGCATTGAATTTGCAAAGAACGAAGGTTACCAGCTTATCATCACCCTCGATTGCGGTATCAAAGAGGTTAAAAATGTGGCACTCGCCCGCGATAAAGGCTTGGATATTATTGTTTGCGATCACCACACCCCGGGTAGCGAACTGCCTCAAGCTTTTGCCATTTTAAATGCCAAGCGCACGGATTGCGAGTATCCGTACAAGGAACTCTGCGGCTGCGGGGTAGGCTTTAAACTCATGCAGGCTCTTTGTTTGCGCAATGGATGGGATCCCGAATTGGCCTTTGCTTTCCTAGACCTTGTAGCGGTTAGCATTGCGGCTGATATCGTACCCATGACGGGCGAAAACAGAGCCCTGTGTTTCATGGGCCTCAAGCGGATGCAGCAGGGACAGATGCGTCCCGGCCTATCGGCACTCCTCAAATCGAATGAACTCAGTCAAATAACCGTCAATACCCTAGTATTTACAATAGCCCCGCGCATCAATGCCGCAGGCCGCATTACTTCGGGTAAACAAGCCGTAGCTCTGCTTTTGTCTGACACCATCGAAACGGCCAATCTGGAGTCAGTACATATCAACCAAAACAACGAAACCCGCAGGGAGCTCGACAAAACCATCACCCTAGAGGCCCTCGCTCAATTGGAATCGCGCGACAATGCTAAAACCGCCAAGTCGACCGTGGTGTATCACGACGGTTGGCACAAAGGCGTGGTGGGGATCGTGGCTTCCCGGTTGACGGAACATTACTACCGCCCTACCATTGTGCTCACCAAAAGCGGAGATCACTTGGCGGGAAGTGCCCGATCTGTGCATGGTTTCGATGTTTACCAGGCCATTGAAGCCTGCTCAGAGCACCTGATTCAATTTGGGGGTCATAAATACGCTGCCGGATTGAGCTTGAAACCAGAAAAACTAGTCGACTTTCAGCATGCCTTTGAGCAGGCTGTGGGCGCGGCCATTACACCTGAACAGCTCGAACCGGAGTTGCGGATTGATTTACCCATTGAACTACCCGCTATCGATCAAAAGTTTGTGCGCATCCTCAACCGAATGGAACCCTTCGGGCCCGAGAATCCCATTCCCACCTTTTTCGCTACTGAACTGCAAGAAACCGGTTGGGCTCG
The DNA here is from genome assembly GCA_036275295.1 of Luteibaculaceae bacterium. Taxonomy (GTDB): domain Bacteria; phylum Bacteroidota; class Bacteroidia; order Flavobacteriales_D; family Luteibaculaceae; genus DASUEB01. Next base: position 9,742 of record DASUEB010000171.1, read on the forward strand.
GATCGTCGGAGAGAAGCACCTCAAATGTCGCCTCTTTGATCCGCGGTATCCTGACTACGCCTTCGATGCCATCGGATTCAACCTGGCTCATCACTTACCGCACATTGGCGCAGGCAAAACCTTTGCAGCGGCCTTTACCATAGGCACCAATACGTGGAATGGCGCTACCTCCATTCAACTGGAGCTAAAAGACATCAAACCCGCGGGCCAGGTGTAAACGCGATTCCTTCGCCCCTGAGCCGTGAAATTTTGCGAGGTTGCTACGCCAGATAACCGTACCTTAGGCCATTGCATGTTGAAGTCGTTATGAATCTTTACTCCAGAAAGCAGCGCACCAAGCTTATCTTGTTCCTATTGGCCACAACCATTGTGGGTGTATCCCTTTGGTACTCCAATCGAATTGTCCAAAAAATTCGCAGCGAAGAGCGCCAAAAAGTGCAACTGTGGAGCGAGGCCATTCAAAAAAGGGCCAAATTGGTAAATTACACGCAAAAACTCTTCGACAACTTGCGCATGGAGGAACGCAAAAAGGTAAACCTTTGGTTTAGCGCCGTAAATTACCTCATCCAAGCGCCAATCAACGCCAATTTGGGGTTTGTAGACAATATCATTGCCGACAACCACAGCATCCCTATCGTCGTTGTCGACGATCAGGGCCAGATAGTGACCTATACCAACCTCGATCAGTCGCAGCCCGACTCCAGCGCGCTGGCTGCCGAGCTGAGCATCATGAAACGCACCCACAAACCCCTTCAGATCGATGTGGGCCAAGGCAAACAATACCTCTACTACCGCGACAGCAAGCTGTTTCGCGAGTTACAACAAACCATGGACGATTTGATCAACTCGTTCATCAGCGAAACCGTGATCAGCTCGGCCTCGGTCCCGGTGTTGTACATGGATTCATCGCTGCAACGCGTCATCGCCTCGGGCAACATCGACTCCTCTACCGTCAGCAATCGCGATGCCCTGAAACAAAAAATAGAGTCCATGCGCTCTCAAAACGAACCGCTGGTGGTGAGGCTCAACGACAAGGAAACGAATTTCATTTTTTATGAGGATAGCTTCATTCTCACCCAATTGAAATTCTATCCCTATTACATGCTTACCGCCATCGGGGTATTCCTCATCGTGTCGTATTTGCTGTTTTCTACCTTCCGCAATGCCGAACAAAATCAAGTTTGGGTGGGTATGGCCAAGGAGACGGCGCACCAGCTGGGAACACCACTTTCTTCGCTCATGGCTTGGGTGGATTTGCTAAAACTCAAGGGAGTGGCAGAGACCGATTTATTGGAATTGCAGAAAGACTTGAGCAGACTGCAAGTCATCACTGATCGGTTCTCGAAAATCGGTTCTAAACCCGAGTTAGAGACTCAACCCATTGCCCAATCGGTTGAACATGTGGTAGAATACCTGCGACCGCGTATTTCCAAGCGAACCACAATACAGGTTCACAATCAGATCGGCCCCGAAGGAGGCCTATGCAAACTCAACGCCCCTTTGTTTGAATGGGTCATTGAAAACCTTTGTAAAAATGCCGTCGACGCCATGAACGGAGATGGCCAAATAGACATTCACATCAAAGACCGTGCCGACCTCATCCTCATAGACATTCGCGATACGGGCAAAGGAATACCCAAGCACCTGCACAAAACGGTTTTCGAACCCGGATACACCACCAAAAAAAGAGGCTGGGGTCTTGGTTTATCGCTGTGCAAAAGAATCATTGAAAAATACCACGGCGGCAGCATATTTGTGAAAGGTTCTGAGAACCAAAAAGGCACCACGTTTCGCATTGCGTTAGACAAGGCCTGATCCCATTGAATTCCTTACCTTTGCCCGTTTTTATAACGCACCAAACCGCAAAAAATGGAGTACAACCCAAGTTTGATCGAGGCTAAATGGCAATCGTATTGGAGAGATAAACAAACCTTTAAATCGGAGAACTTTTCGGAGAAGGCCAAGTATTACGTCTTGGATATGTTTCCTTATCCCAGCGGCGCTGGCCTCCACGTGGGTCACCCTCTGGGCTATATTGCCAGCGATATCATTGCCCGATATAAGCGCCATTGCGGTTTCAACGTATTGCATCCGATGGGCTACGACAGTTTTGGACTGCCCGCCGAGCAATACGCCATTCAAACGGGTCAACATCCGGCTTTGACCACCCAGCAAAACATTGAACGCTATCGCAAACAGCTCGATAGAATTGGGTTCTCATTCGACTGGAGCCGTGAAATACGAACCTCCGAGCCGGGGTATTACAAATGGACCCAGTGGATTTTCTTGCGTTTGTTCAACGCCTATTACAACCACCAAAGTGGAAAAGCTGAACCCATTGATCAGCTTATCAAACACTTTGAAAATCAAGGTTTTTTAAGTCCTGACCACGACTTCCTCACCGGCGACATCGAACACGATGTAGAGGCATTTACAGCACAGGAATGGCGCGGATTTACCGATCAGAAAAAAGAGGAGGTCCTGCAGCAATTCAGGCTGGCCTACCTCAGCGAGGCCTACGTCAACTGGTGTCCCGCCATGGGAACCGTGTTGGCCAACGAGGAGGTGAAAGACGGCGTATCCGAACGCGGTGGATTCCCGGTGGAACGCCGTTTGATGCAGCAGTGGAGCTTGCGCATTACCGCTTATGCCGAGCGTTTGTTTAACGACCTCGATGAATTGGATTGGCCCGAAAGCCTGAAAGAAGCCCAGCGGTATTGGATAGGTAAAAGCCAAGGTGCGGAGGTGTATTTTCAAGTAAAAAACTCGCCTGTTCAAATTCCGGTTTTCACCACGCGTCCCGATACGCTATTTGGCGTGAGCTTTATTGTTCTTGCTCCTGAACACGAATGGGTGCCGCAAATCACCCAGCCCGAATTCCGCGAAGCGGTTGATCAATATGTGCATTACGCCTCCAACCGATCAGAGCGCGATAGGATGGCCGATGTCAAAAAAATTACGGGCCAATTCACGGGCGCCTATGCCATACACCCCCTTACCGGTGCGGAAATTCCCATCTGGATTGGCGATTACGTGCTGGTAGGTTACGGCACGGGAGCCGTTATGGCTGTGCCCGCCGGCGATCAACGCGACTACGATTTTGCCAAGCATTTTGGACTTCCCATACCGGAAATATTTGCCGGAGCCGACATCAGCGAGCACGCGGAACCGTCGACTACCCTGCCTTTGATCAACGCCGATTTTCTCAACGGACTTTGCGGAAATGAGGCCAAAGCGGCTTGTATTGCCGTTTTAGAGGAGAAAAAATGCGGAAAAGGCAAGGTCAACTACCGACTGCGCGATGCGGTATTTGGCCGACAGCGCTATTGGGGAGAACCCATTCCGGTTTACTACGAAGACGGAATTGCCAAACCTTTCCGCGAGGAACATCTGCCTTTGGTTTTGCCCGAAATTGACGCCTTTTTACCCACCGAAGCAGGGGATCCACCTTTGGCGCGCGCCACCACGTGGAACTACCACCCCGAACGCGGTTTGGTTCCCAACGGCGAGGGTTACCCCATTGAAACCACCACCATGCCCGGATGGGCCGGAAGCTCTTGGTACTTCTTGCGATACATGGACCCGCACAACAGCGAGCTCCCATTCGACAAAGAAGTGGCTAACTACTGGAATCAAATTGATCTGTACATGGGCGGTGCTGAACACGCCACCGGACACCTGCTGTACTTCCGTTTCTGGACCAAATTCCTGGCCGACATGGGTTATATCCAGTTTGAGGAACCAGCCAAAAAACTAATCAACCAAGGAATGATACAAGGTCGATCAAACTTTGTATACCGCATTGAAAACTCGCACACCTTTGTCTCAAAAGGACTCAAAAACGCTTACAAGACTACCGCTGTTCACGTCGATGTAAATATCGTCAACAACGATGTGCTCGATCGAGAGGCCTTCAAAGCGTGGCGCGATGATTTCAAAGACGCCGAATTCATCCTCGAAAACGATCAGTACATCTGCGGTTGGGAGGTAGAGAAAATGTCGAAGTCGAAATGGAACGTGATCAATCCCGATTTCATATGCGACGACCTTGGCGCCGATACCCTTCGCATGTATGAAATGTTCTTAGGGCCCATTGAACAACACAAACCCTGGAATACCAATGGAATCAGCGGGGTCAGCAACTTCATTAAGAAAACATGGCGCCTTTTTTACCCGCAAGGTCAGTGGGCAGTCGTAGATGAACCGGCCCAAACGCAAGAATTGAAGGTCATCCACAAAACCATCAAAAAAATAACCGACGACATGGAGCGCCACAGTTTCAACACCATGGTGAGCGCCTTAATGATTGCGGTTAATGAACTCAGCGACCTCAAATGCCACAAAAAAGAAGTCCTCGAGCCTTTGTTGATTTTGTTATCGCCTCTGGCGCCGCACTTCACCGAGGAGTTGTGGCAGCAGTTGGGTCATGCTCATTCCATTAGCACAGCCCCTTGGCCGCATGCCCAAGAAGCCTATTTGGTTGAGGCGAGTATTCACTACCCCATTCAATTCAACGGAAAAATGCGTTTTACCTTGGAACTTCCCGCCCATTTCAATAAGGAGCAAGTAGAGGTGGAAGTGCTTGGGAACGAGGCAACAGCCAAGTATCTGGAAGGCAAGGCGGTAAAGAAAATTATTGTTGTCCCGCATAAGATTGTCAACCTGGTGTTCTAACTTGGAACAGAATTTGTATAGCATCAGGTATGAGAACGATTGTTTTAACCACCG
>DASUEB010000172.1:0-45154 GCA_036275295.1 Luteibaculaceae bacterium
CGTCAAAATGAGGTATTTATGTTATTGTTGAGCAACGAGGGCGGACGAGTGATCCCACGGCTGGAATTCATACCTGATTCAGAGGTACCCGCCTCAGAATCGGCGCAATTGTTGCGCAATTTAGGAGTGGTTTCACGGCCAGAAGATATCTTGGACTTATCGATTGTGAACCTAACCACCGGTGCCTCTTCGGCCAATCTGCTGTTAGGTGGGATATTGCCAACCAGCAACGAAGATGTTTTCGCCTTATTTGGTGCACTGCCCAAAAGGACCTTAGCCACCACGGGTGTGGTGAGTAGAAATATATTGGGCACCTTGCAATTTTACACCGGCTCGTTGAGTACACAGGGCATCTTATCGCAGCTCAACTCCCTTTTATTGGGAATTCGTCCGGCTGAGCTAGGTGATTTATTGGGTCTTCCCGTTGATTTATTCGATCGCATCATTACCTCGGTGGGTGCCAGACCAGGCGATGCCATACCGGCGCCCGCGGTTCCAAGCGATGCTTCGAGAATGTTGATGGTGCTTACCGGTTCAGCCACACAACCCATCGTAAGCTGGGTGCCACTGCCTTAATGGTTTTAACCGGGCCGAGAGCTACCTAACGACGGAATGGCCAATTCGAAGCTTCACGCTTGCTTAAAGCTTGGTTTTCATCAGAGCCTCCTGTTTGATCTCGATCGCAAGAGGCTCTGTCATTTTGCATGGAGGTCCAACCGAGCAGTAAAAGGTTTAATTCTAATGCTGGTTTGGACTTTTGAGCACCTTGGCCATGCCCGTAGAATAAATGCTCAACCGCACGCAGTAACGGGCAGCGCACAGGGCCAAATGATTATTTTATTTTTTGGGTATAACCCCAATGGTTAATCCCAATTGCTAAAGGTATTAGAGCTCAACTTGAGGCCTCAACTTGTGGGTTGAAATGAATTGGCATAGGAGCAAAAAACAACACCCGTTAAATCGCCAGTTGGGCGATGAACGGGTGTTCCCATTTCCTGCGGTCTCTTTAGGTTAGATATGGTGAACGCTTTCGAAGTGAATCAATCACTCCAAAGGTGATATCAAAGAGCCTTGCCGATAGGCTTTATCCCAAGTAAGATTTAAGGATTTTGCTGCGTGAAGTATGTTTCAGGCGGCGAATGGCTTTTTCTTTAATCTGGCGCACGCGCTCGCGGGTAAGGTCAAATTTCTCTCCAATTTCCTCCAAGGTCATGGGATGTTGACCACTCAGTCCGAAATAGAGTCGAACCACGTCAGCTTCACGGGCCGTTAGGGTGCTAAGGGAGCGCTCAATTTCTTTGCGCAGGGAGTCGTGTATCAGCTCGGTTTCAGGGCTTGGACTTTCGCTGCTGGAAAGCACGTCGTACATCGTTGAGCTGCTGTCATCGCCATCTTTAAGCGGGGCATCCATGGATACGTGACGGCCGGCATTTTTGAGCGATTGTTTCACTTCCTCAACGGTCATTTCCAATTCGTTGGCCAGCTCTTCGGGGGTAGGTGGACGCTCCAGGCGTTGCTCCAAATCGGAATAGGCTTTGTTTACCTTGTTGATTGAGCCAATTTTGTTGAGTGGAAGCCTTACAATACGCGATTGTTCGGCCAAGGCCTGAAGAATCGACTGGCGAATCCACCAAACGGCGTAGGAAATGAATTTAAAACCGCGGGTTTCGTCGAAGCGCTGGGCGGCTTTTATCAAACCAAGATTCCCTTCGTTGATCAAGTCAGGGAGGGTAAGACCTTGGTTTTGGTACTGTTTGGATACGGAAACTACAAATCGGAGGTTGGCTTTGGTTAGTTTTTCCAAGGCTTTCTGGTCGCCTTTTTTAATTCGGCGAGCTAATTCTACTTCCTCTTCGGCGGTGATTAACTCTACTTTTCCAATCTCTTGTAAATACTTGTCAAGCGAAGCGGTTTCCCTATTGGTAACCTGTTTAACAATTTTGAGCTGTCTCATGTAAACCTTTCAAAAATAATGACCCCATTGCTAAGCAAAGGGGTGTTGAAAAAAACGAAATGCGGGGGTATGACCATTTGCAATACCTACATCCTTACGAATAACGTAAACATGTAAAAAAAGTTACAGTGACCCTCCGAAAAGCGGGGTCACTGTAACCGTTAGGTTAAGCTTCAGCGGTTGCTGTGCTGTTTTCAGGCTTGTTGATCAATACTTTACGAGAAAGTTTCAGTTTTCCGGTTTTCGGATCTTTTCCGGTAATTTTTATTTGAACCAGTTCCCCTTCGTTGATCACATCGGTTACTTTCTCCACTTTGTGCCACTCCAGTTCAGATATGTGCAACAGTCCGTCGGTACCTGGGATAATCTCTACGAAAGCACCGTAAGGCATAATGGTTTTCACCTTGCCTTCGTACACTTCGCCTATTTCAATAACTCTTGGGAAGGCAATGCTACGAACGCGACCAACAGCGCGATCGATGTCGGTTTTATTGGCCGATACGATTTGAACATGACCCTTTTCGTTGATCTCCTCGATAACGATGGTAGTATTGGTTTCGCGTTGAATCTCCTGAATGATTTTTCCACCTGGTCCGATAATGGCGCCAATGGTATCTTTGGGTACTTCAAATGAAACGATACGGGGAGCGTGTTCTTTGTAGTCGGCTCTGGGTTTATCAATTACCTTGAGCAATTCATTAAGGATGTGCAGACGACCTTGACGGGCTTGCTCGAGGGCTTGCTCTAACATGCTGTAATTTAATCCGTCGATTTTAAGGTCCATCTGACAGGCGGTGATTCCTTTGGCTGTTCCGGTTACTTTGAAGTCCATATCGCCTAGGTGATCTTCGTCGCCAAGGATGTCGCTCAGTACAGCGTATTTACCGCTGTTGTCGGTGATCAAGCCCATGGCGATACCTGAAACGGCACCGCTTATCTGCACTCCACCATCCATCAAGGCTAAGGTACCGGCGCAAACCGTCGCCATGGATGACGATCCGTTTGACTCAAGAATATCAGAAACAATACGAATGGTGTAAGGATTTTCGTTTCCTAGTGGAAGAACGGGTTTAAGAGCGCGAAGAGCGAGGTTACCGTGACCAATTTCACGTCGGCCTGTGCCGCGCATGGGTTTCGCTTCACCTGTTGAGAAGGGCGGGAAGTTGTAGTGCAGCATAAAGCTTTCAGAGCCGCTAACGGATACACCATCGACCATTTGCTCATCGAGTTTCGATCCCAAGGTCAAGGTTGTTAAGCTCTGTGTCTCGCCGCGTGTGAAAACAGCCGATCCGTGTGTTCCTGGCAGGTAATCAACCTCGCCCCAGATGTAGCGAATATCGGTGGTTTTGCGCCCATCCAAGCGAACGCCCTCATCGAGTATGCAGCGGCGAACGGCTTCTTTTTCAACGTCGTGGAAGTAACGGTTGATCAGGTAGTTTTTCTCAGCGATTTCCTCTTCCGAAAGGGTTGCCAAGAAGGCTTCTTTCACGGCTTTGAAGCCTGCTTTGCGCTCTTCTTTGTTGTTTGAACCTTTTTTGGCTACCGCGTAACAGCCGTCGTAGCAAGCCTTGGTGATGGCTTCCAACAAGGCTGGATCGCTCTTTTCGTGATTGTATTCTCGCTTCACCGCAGCTTTAGGAACACGAGCGGCTAAGTCAATTTGAGCTTGAATCTGGACTTTGATGGCTTTGTGCGCTTCTTTGATCGCCTCCAGCATCTCGGCCTCAGAAACCTCTTTCATTTCACCTTCTACCATCACAATGCTGTCCATTGAGCCAGCAACCATGATTTCGAGGTCGGCAATTTCGAGTTCGCTCTTGCGTGGATTGATAACATATTTGCCATCAACGCGGGCTACGCGCACTTCTGAAATCGGTCCGTTGAACGGGATATCAGAAACGGCAACGGCAGCCGAAGCGGCTAAACCTGCTAGTGAATCGGGTAGGATTTCTGGATCTAGCGATATTAGGGTAACGAGGATTTGTGTCTCGGCGTGAAAGTCGTCTGGAAACAGCGGACGCATCGCGCGGTCAATCAGACGAGAGATCAATACTTCGTAATCGTAGGGACGTGCTTCGCGTTTGAAAAAGCCGCCGGGATATTTACCATTGCTGGCAAACTTTTCGCGGTAATCAACGGTAAGGGGAAGAAAATCGAGGTCTTCTTTCGCTTCTTTGTTGGCAACGACAGTGGCAAGCAACATGGTGTTGCCGCATCTAACTACTACTGAGCCATCGGCCTGTTTGGCCAACAATCCAGTTTCAATGGTTACTTCCTGCCCACTTGGCAGGGTGATGGTTTGAATAATTCCTTCTGGTTTCATCTTCTAGGTGTATACAAGCAAAAAAAGAGGCAACTGAAATCAATTGCCCCTTCAAAATTAAAAAATATGTTTAGGTCGTTGCGTAATCAATGCTTACTTTCTTAGTCCTAACTCTTTAACGATATTTCTGTAACGAGTGATATCTGTATTCTTAAGGTAGTCAAGAAGACTGCGACGCTTACCTACCAGACGAATCAACGAACGCTGAGTGTTGAAGTCCTTTTTGTTGGTTTGCAAATGCGAGGTAAGGTGAGAGATACGGTGGCTGAAAAGCGCGATTTGACCCTCAGCTGAACCGGTATTGGTCTCAGACTGACCGTGTTTCTTGAATATTTCTTTTTTAGTTTCTGCAGTTATTGACATGCCGCTTATCTTAATTCAGTGGTTTCTACGAATAGGTTGGCAAAAGTAATGTAATTTTTTGAATTACAAACTATGATCTAAAAATTTTAAGCATTTCACTCACCTTTTGTTTGAGATCTTTCCGTTCGACAATAAAGTCGAGGAAACCCTTCTCCAGCACAAATTCAGAGGTTTGAAATCCTTCGGGCAGGTCTTTGCCAATGGTTTCTTTTACCACGCGTGGACCGGCAAATCCGATTAGTGCTTTGGGCTCGGCGATGTTGATATCGCCTAGCATGGCATAAGATGCGGTTACGCCGCCGGTAGTAGGATCGGTAAGGAACGAAATATAAGGCAGTTTGGCCTCGGCCAACTGGATGAGCTTGGCAGATGTTTTGGCCATCTGCATCAGCGATAGACCGGCTTCCATCATTCGAGCACCACCCGATTTGCTGATGATCATAAATCCACATTGCTCTTCGATGGCGCGATCGATGCCGCGCGCTATTTTCTCGCCGACCACAGAACCCATCGAACCGCCAATAAAACCGAAGTCCATGGCCGCTGTAACCAACTTTTCGCCGTTTACCTCCCCAATCGCAGTGCGAATGGCATCTTTTAAACCTGTTTTTTTGATGGTCGTCTGAATGCGATCGGCATATTTTTTGGTGTCTTCAAACAACAAGGGATCGCCAGAGGTAAGGTCGGTGGCAAATTCCTCAAACTCCTGATTGTCGTAAAGTATATGAAAATAGTCGATGGCTGCAATTTTCTCGTGGTAGGCGCAGTTATCGCATACCCAAAGATTTTTAACGTGGTCGTCGGTTGCGATCACGGTCTTGCACTCTGGACATTTGTACCAAAGACCTTCAGGGGTTTCCTTCTTTTCTTTGGTGGTAGTCGTAATCCCTTTTGTCAATCGTTTAAACCAGCTCATGATCGATTTGTTTAAAACGGAATAATTAAGCTATGCTGACTTCGGGAGCCAGGTAAACATCTTGAATAGCGTTGAGAATGCCAATACCTTCGTTCATGGGTTTTTGGAAGGCTTTGCGGCCAGAGATCAATCCCTGTCCACCCGCGCGTTTGTTGATCACGGCAGTGGTAACCGCTTCGGCTAGATCGCTTGCTCCTTTTGATTCACCACCGGAGTTAATCAATCCGATGCGGCCCATGAAGCAATTGGCAACTTGGTAGCGGCATAGATCGATGGCGTGATCGGTAGTAAGTTCACTGTACACTTTGCTGTGTGTTTTACCAAAATTAATGGCCGTGTATCCTCCGTTGTTGGTAGGTAATTTCTGCTTGATGATATCAGCTTGAATGGTTACTCCCAGGTGATTGGCTTGGCCGGTAAGGTCGGTCGATGTATGGTAGTCGATGCCGTCTTTTTTGAAACCGTTGTTGCGGGTGTAACACCACAAAATAGTGGCCATACCCAATTCGTGAGCCATTTCGAATGCTGCACTCACCTCTTGGATTTGACGGGTGCTTTCGGCAGAGCCAAAATAGATGGTTGCGCCAACAGCAGTAGCTCCCATGTTCCAGGCGTCTTTGATCGATCCGTACATGATCTGGTCAAATTTATTGGGGTAGGTAAGCATTTCGTTGTGGTTGATTTTAACCACAAATGGAATCTTGTGAGCGTACTTGCGCGAAACCGAGGCCAATACCCCATAGGTTGACGCAACCGCATTGCAGCCCCCTTCAATAGCCAGTTTAACAATGTTTTCTGGATCAAAATAGATGGGGTTTGGGGCAAAAGAGGCCCCTGCTGAGTGCTCAATGCCCTGATCAACAGGTAGAATAGAAACATAACCCGTACCCGCTAAACGCCCATGGTTGTAGATGGATTCTAAACTTTTAAGCGTTTGGTTATTGCGATTGCTCGCCGAAAACATGCGGTCGGTGAAATCAGCTCCGGGGAGGTGAATTTGGTCTTTGGTTATGGTTTTGCAGGTGTGATTAAGGAGTGAATCAGCCTCGTTTCCTAACAGTTCTACAATTTTGTTGATGGACATAATGGATAAGGGTGAGTTTTTTTCAAGTCGACAAAGCTATAAAATTCTTTGAACCGAATTGACTAGAAGGGATAACCTATCCCTATATTGAGGTTGGGTTTAATGCGGTAACTTGAAATAGCCCCATTGCCCGATAGGTTGAGACGCTCGTTGTATCGTCGAACAATTTCGTTGTATTGGTCTTTGCGCTGGGTAATCCATTTTTCGCCCTCGGGTTTGGATGGATCATGGATCGGGAAAGCCAAGTCGACTCGCAACACGACAAAATCGAAGTCCATTCGGGCGCCAAAACCGGCTCCAAGCGCTAGTTGGCGATAGAATTTGGAGGTAAATTCGGTTCCCTGTCGATTTCCGCGTTCCCGAAATACCCAGATATTCCCCGCGTCGGCAAAAAAGGCCCATTCGAGCAGTTTGGTGATTTTGAAACGGTATTCTATATTGGATTCCAATTGGATTTCGCCCAGTCTATTCAAAAATCCCCTGAAACTGGTGGTATCAAAGTATGATCCGGGTCCCAAGCTGCGGGCACCCCAAGCGCGAATGCCATTGGTTCCGCCTACAAAAAAGCTTTTCTCAAATGGCAATGACCCCAGATTTGCCATGGGCTTAGCTAGTCCACCATACAAACGGAAGGCCACTACATTGTTGAAGAACGTTTTTTGGTAGGTTTTGAATTCGTTTTCAATCTTCACATATTGAGCGAAAGGAATATCGTTAACGGTATAGGAGGTGCCCTCTTGCCGCCAGTTGTTCGTGGAAGATGCAACAGCCCTCAGTAAGTTACCGGCCGCTTCAATTTTGGAACGGTTGTAGTAGGCTTTTTTCGATTTGGAGGTGTATTGATCGCTGTAAATGAACGAATAAGAGCTGGCTTGGATATACTGACTGCTGTAGGTATTTCTCAAAAACGGATCTCCTAGGGCATTTAAGCGTTGATCGATCAAACTGCTGAGCTTGGTATTGACAAAAGAGAGTTCTATTGGGTTGACGATATGCACTTTTTTGGCCGTTTCATTCCACTCATAGCTCAAACTCAATCGAGTGGCCTTCCGCGTGATGTCGTCGTTTCGCAAGGCACTGTAATTGGCTGCAATGGTGGTCTTGGCTCGCGCTGATTTGGCAAATCGCTCTTGTTTAATGGGCAATAAAAACCTCGGAAAGGTTACCGATAGGGTAGGACCGATCTCGGTGGTGTTGAAGAAATTCTTTGAGGCGCTGCTGTCGCTCAAAAAGAAAGGTTCTAAGCCCGCTTGAATACTGAGTTTTAAAATCTCTCCGTTGCGAAAGGCATTGCGGCGTTGGAACGATAAGTTGCCCGAGACCCCCAAGTTGTAGGAACTTTTATTGGCTCCGGATCCGTTCGCTGATCGAGTTTCCAAACGGGCCTCGGTGGAAAAGGAGTTTCGTTTGAGGGGCGAGAGGTATATAAATCCGTCGAGAATGTCGGTTTTCGGTGAATAGACCGGTTTCTTAAATTCGATCCGAATGTTCCTGTACAAGTTTAGTGAGTTGAAACTTCGGTAGGTGATATTGGCATCCGATTGACTGTAATACGATTTATTGAAGAATAAATTGTTGTATATGAGCCTAGGGTTGATGTTGAGTTTTTTGTTGTAGACGATATACACATTGTCGTTAACCAATGTATCCGTATACACCGTGTTGCTAAAAAAATCGTACTCGGGATAAACGAATATTTTGTTAGGAAAATACTGAACGTGTGGAACTTGAATTTGGGTGCTGTCGGTCTTTAGAAGGGCATTGCGAACCACTAATGTTAGATGCAGTCCGTGATCGGTGAAGTTGGTATCGACATCAAAGCGGATGTATTCCCGTGTGAAGTCGAAATAGCCCCGATCTTGGTATAGGTTCACCAACCGCTGTCTTTCGCTCTCCAATTTGCTGTAATTGTAGATGTCGCCTTCACCGATGAGGGCTTTATCCTTCTGCTGATCGTAAATCTCGCGAAGTTTTTCTTGCGGTATGTTGAGGTTGATTTTACTGATTCGCTTGGGTTGCCCGGGTTGGATGACATAGGCAATGCGCACCATTTTTTTTCGCTTGGAGTACTTCGAAAGTACCTCTATTCGATTATCAAAATAACCTTTTTGGCAGAGGTATTCATTCATTTGGCTGAGGGTGCGGCGGGTCAGCAGGGTGTCGTAGATAACTGGCGGCTCGCCCACCTTGTTTGATAACCATTGAAAAAAAGGTCCTTTGCCTCTTTGACCCACGTTGTAGGCCCGGAGGTTGATGCGTGCCAGTACAAAATCCCAGTCGAACGGCGACTTCCATAAGCTGGGAACGGGAATGGGGAAACCGATATTCCGGTTGGGGCGCTGTTTGATGATGGCCTCGAGTTCGTCGGAATCAATTTGCGTTTCGCCCTGAAGACTAACCGTATTGCTTTTGAGAAGCCATTGCTCGTTTGATTTCAGTTTACGGGTTGGATAGCATCCGCCCAATGTGATCAAACACACCAGCAGAACAAAATACCCGTATTTTAGGAGCGACTTCAACTATAACAATATCTTTGCCAACACGCCAAAAATATCCCCATTAGGCATGTTCTCCAAAAATCACCAGAAGTTTATTTCGTCGCTGACGATAAAAAAACACCGCGAGCAGAGCGGGATGTTCCTCGTTGAAGGCGTGAAAGCCGTTTCAGAGCTCCTTCAAAGCGCCCTCTCAGTGGAGCAGGTTTGGCATACGCCCGATTGGCAGCCCGGTGTAATGGAGCTTGCTGCTTTACAGAAAATCAAATGGGTGGCAGAGGTTAGCGATCGTGAATTGGAAAAACTGAGTCAATTGCCCACACCCAACAAGGTATTAGCGGTTGGGCATATCCCACAAACCCGGGAATGGTCGCTACAGGCGGGCAAGTATATCGCCCTCGATCGCATCAACGATCCGGGAAATATGGGTACGCTTATTCGCATTGCCGATTGGTTTGGGCTAGATGGCGTGCTATGCGGCGAGGGCTGTACCGATGCCTGGGCTCCAAAAGTGGTGCAATCAACGATGGGAAGTTTGTTCCGGGTGCCGATTAGGTCGGTAGATTTAATGTCGGTTATGCTTCAGGCTCAAAAGATCAAACTGCCCGTATTTTCAGCTGAAATGCAGGGTCGCAACATCGCAGAGGTGGCTTCTATTGAAAATGGGTTGCTGTTGATGGGCAGTGAGAGTCACGGGGTTGACCCCGCCCTTCATCAATTGGCCTCAGAGGTAATCACGATTCCGCGAAAGGGACGAGCCGAATCGCTCAATGTGGGGGTGGCCTGTGGGATTATTGCTTCTCGGTTGTTTGGCTGAGCAACTGAAAGGCTGCCGTAGCGCAGTTTTCGCCATCGATGGCCGCTGATACAATGCCCCCCGCATAGCCAGCGCCTTCGCCGCAGGGAAATAAACCCATTACATCGGGGTGCACCAGCGATTGAGCATCACGTGGTATGCGCACTGGCGATGAGGTTCGGCTCTCCGGCGCCACCAATATGGCATCATTCGATAAATACCCAGGCATTTTTTTACCAAAATCGACGAAAGCCTGCTGAAGGCGTTTGGCGATCTCTGATGGGAGAATCAAGTCAAGTCGAGAAGAGACAACCCCAGGCTGGTAGCTGCATTTGGGCAAGTCGGGGCTTTTTCTGCCTTTTACAAAGTCGACCATGCGCTGGGCAGGGGCTTTCTGACCATCGGCGACGGCCTCCCAGCATTTTTTCTCAATCATTTTTTGATATTCCAGTCCTGCCAAAGGCCCTTCAAAACCGTATTTTTTAAAGTCTAGCTGATCAACGGCAACCACAATACCCGAATTGGCATAGGGATTGTTTCTCTTGCTGGGTGACCAACCATTGGTGACGATTTCGCCAGGTTCTGTTGCGCAGGGCGCAATGATGCCTCCGGGACACATGCAGAAGGAAAAAACGCCCCGGCCATCTACTTGACTCACCAAGCTGTAGGCTGCTGGGGGCAGGTAATCGCCGCGCTCGTTGGCTTTGTACTGACACTGATCGACAAAACGCTGATCGTGTTCTGCGCGCACCCCAATGGCAAAAGGTTTTGATTCAACGCGAATATCCGACTGATGGAGGAGGTAGAAAATGTCTCTTGCGCTGTGTCCGGTGGCCAAAATTAAGGCCTTAACGCGAATCGTTTCACCGTTGTTGAGGGCTATGGAGTGAATTTGCCCTTGTTGGTGGTGAATGCCGGTTAGTTTCTTCTCGAAGTGCACCTCACCCCCACAACGTTCAATGAATTGCCTTATTTCTGCAATTATAGCGGGCAGTTTGTTGGTGCCAATATGCGGATGGGCCTCGACCGCAATATCGCGCGATGCACCAAATTGAACCAAGATGGCGAGAATGCGCTCTACACTTCCCCGTTTCGTGCTTCGGGTATACAATTTACCATCGGAATACGTGCCTGCGCCCCCTTCACCGAAGCAGTAATTGCTTTCGGGATTTACCAAGCCCATTTTGGTGATCGCTGCCAGATCGCGACGGCGTGCTTTGACGTCTTTGCCGCGCTCAAAAATCACCGGCTTGAAGCCCAATTCAATCACCCGAAGGGCGGCAAATAACCCAGCGGGTCCCGCTCCGATGATGTGAATGACGGGCTGTTGACTTATATCCTTGTGGTCTAACAGATGTTTAAACGGCGGCGCCCATTCTCCGGTTACCACTTTGAGAACCACCACAGCTGGTTTTTTACGCGCATCAATCGATCGTTTGCGCACATAGTGTGGCGTTTGGGTTGTTTCCGGTAATCCGAGGTGATGATTGAGCTTGCGAGAGATCCATTCTGGTGTTTGCGCTTCCTCGGGGCTTACCCGGATTTCAACCTCATTCATGTCGCAAAAATAGCGTTAACCCTCAAATGTAAAGGTTAGAATGTAGCCTTTGGTGATTAAACCATTTAATGGTCTTGAAAAACGGGTGTTGTCGTCGATCAAAACGTTGCCAATGCCTAGGGTCATTTTCAGATCGATTCCAAATTTGAAATAGGGAAGAAAAAAGTCAGCCCCGCCCCCAAATTCAAGCCCAAATTGAGATTTGTTTATTCGAACCAGCACATCCTTGTCGGCTACCAAATCGTCGAGTTTCTTGGAGCTCATATCGAGCATATATTTACCGCCTGCAATGGCGTAGACCGCTGCGTTGCCAATTCGGTCGGTGCGGAGTTTGACGTAAAGGGGAAACTCAACAAAAGTGGCTTCCACAACCTTGGTGAAGGTAACACTGCTATCGGCACCCATTCGGTTGGGTCCCGCGTCGAAGGTGTAAACCAGCTGCCGGTCCTGAAAACTCAAGGTGGGTACAAACCGAAAATGAACGTTTTTATTGAGGCGATAGTTCGAAACGATGCCCAAATTGAAGCCCGGAAGTCGGCGGTTGTTGAGTTCTTTGATTCGATACTGCGCTGTGCTGTCGAGCTTGCGATTAACGATGAAGTCGCTTTGATTGATGCCGATAATGAATCCAAAATGGTATTCGCGCAGATCAAAATTGGGCAGATTGAGGTTGTAGTATTTCCGTTTTTCCTCCTGTGCCTCTGCCGTTGTACAGAGCAAAAGGAACCCAATCGCAGCAATGAGCAGGCTTAGCCGGTTTGTTGATCTGGGTTTGGTCATGCCAAGGATAAACGGAACAATCAGGGTTAATATTTTTTACCCAGGTAAATGGTGGCAATACCACCACTTACTCGGGTTTCTTGGATATCCTTAAAACCCGCAGCACTCATCCGATTTATAAAGTCTTTACCCTCAGGAAAAGCCTCTACCGATTCAGGTAAATAGGTATAAGCCGCGCTGTCTTTGGATACGATCTTGCCCAAAATAGGCATAACTCGATGAAAATAAAATCCGTAGAGTTGTTTGATGGGGAAGTTTCTGGGTTTAGAGAATTCTAAGATGGCAGCAGCACCGCCGGGCCTCAAAACGCGGACCATCTCGCCGAGTCCGGCATCGAGATTTTCAAAATTCCGTACTCCAAAACCAATGGTGATCACATCTATGCTGTTATTTTCTAAGGGAAGGTTTTCGCTGTCGCCATATAGCAATTCAATCACCTCGTTTTTTTGACGTTTGTTGACCTTGATTCTCCCCATGTCCAACATGCCCTCGGAGATATCCATTCCGATAATTTTTTTGGGTTTTAACGCTAGCGCTTCAAAGGCAAAATCGGCCGTTCCGGTAGCGAGGTCAAGCACCGTTTGGGGTTGGTAAGGCTTCAGCATCCGGATGGCTTTTTTGCGCCAAAGAATGTCGATACCCATTGAAAAAAAATGGTTCAAGAAATCGTAACTCTTTGATATTCCGTTGAACATCTGAGCCACTTGCTGTTTTTTACTTTCTTTATTGTTGTATGGAGTAACCATCGATTTTGTGTTTGTGTATTAAACAACAAGTGTACGCAGGGCTTCGTTGTAAAGTTTTGATTTTTGGATGGGAACCACACCCACTTCTTCGCAAACCAAGCCGCCAGCCAAATTGCTCAATTGGGCCAACACAGCGGCATCGCAGCGCAAACCTAAACAAAGCGCAGCAACGCTGATCACCGTATCGCCAGCACCGCTGACATCGGCGATTTCTCTTTTGTGAGCGGGAAAAATACCCGATTTACCGCGCTGATTTATGTACACACCCATTTCGCTAAGGGTGATAAAGGAAATGTCGTGGTCAAGGTATTCGTTTAGCAGGGTACAAGCATCGTCTAGGGTGTCGATATTGATTTGTTCGATATCCAACTTCAGCCCTTCTCGCAATTCTTTTAGGTTGGGTTTAAACAGCGTGACACCCCGGTAGTGAAGGAAATTTTTCTTTTTCGGATCAACCGCAATAGGAATTTGCAGGCTTTTCGCCGCTTTTATGGTGTGTTCTATCACACGCGTGGTTAATAAACCCTTGTTGTAGTCTTCAAAAAGCACCACATCCACGGTGTGCTCGGCGAGGAGCTGGTCGATGTGTTTCATCACTCGTTCCTCATCCAATGGGTCCAAGTCAGCGGTTTTTTCTTCGTCGATTCGGAGCATTTGTTGCCCGGAACTAATCACACGGGTTTTGATGCTGGTAGGGCGATCACTTACAGGTAACAAACCCTTGGTAGTAAGCGAGTTGTCTAGCAATAGGTTTTTCATCGCCTCTCCGTTGCTGTCGTTGCCGCAAATTCCAACCACAATGGCTTTGGCTCCCAATGCTTGCAGGTTCAGCGCCACATTGGCGGCACCACCCAAGCGGTTTTCTTTTTTGGCAACAGAAACCACAGGAACGGGTGCTTCGGGAGAAATGCGTTCAACCTTGCCCCAGAAGTAGGCATCGATCATCAGATCACCTACCACTAAAACCGTGAGGTTGTTCATGCCTGTAAATAGGCTGTCTATCATTTCTTTGGTCACGAGAGTTGCTCTAGGGCTTTTTTAATGCGTGATATGGCTTCGATAAGTAATTCGTCGGAGGTGGCATATGAGAGGCGAATGCACGATGGAGCTCCAAAAGCTTCACCATCGACCACTGCTACATAAACGGTCTCGAGAATATAGGTACACAACTCGGCGGCGGTGTGTATGGTTTTGCCATTAACCGATTTGCCCAAGAAATGACTTACATCTGGGAACAAGTAAAATGCGCCGTCTGGGTGATTTACCCCGAGGCCTTTTATTTCTTTGAGTTTTGATACCACGAGGTCGCGGCGGCGTTTAAAAGCATCGCGCATGTGATGTGTCTCGGTAGGATCGGCTAGAACAGCTGCTTTGGTGGCTTTCTGAGCGATGGTATTGGCACCAGAGGTAAACTGACCCTGAATCTTGGTACATGCGTCGGCAATCCACTGAGGGGCGCCGATGTATCCGATGCGCCAACCCGTCATGGCAAAGGCTTTAGAGACACCATTAACCGTTACGGTTCGTTCAGCCATTCCCGGAACCGAAGCAATGCTAAAATGGTCGCCCGCAAAATTGATGTGTTCGTATATCTCGTCGGAAATAATGTATAAATCGGGTTGAGCTAGTACCACCTGGGCTATTGACTCCAGCTCGCTTCGGCTGTAAACACTTCCGGTTGGATTGCAGGGCGAGCTGAAAATAATGAGTTTGGTTTTTGGGGTTACCGCGGCCTGAATTTCAGCTGCATTCACCTTGAAATTTCGCTCTATGTCGGCATTCACTACTACACAATTTCCTCCGGCTATGTTGACCATCTCGCGATAGCTCACCCAATACGGGGCCAACAGGATGACCTCGTCGCCCGGATTGACTAAACTCAAGATCACATTGATGATGCTTTGTTTAGCACCGGTGGAAATCACAATTTGATTGGCGGTATAGAAAAGGCCGTTATCTCTCTTGAACTTGGCACTGATGGCTTCGCGCACATCCAAAAAACCGTTCACCGGTGGATATTTGGATACATTCTGCTCAATGGCCTCAATGGCAGCTTGTTTGATATAGTTGGGTGTGTTGAAGTCGGGCTCGCCCAAACTGAGGCTGATTACATCGAAGCCCGCAGCCGTGAGTTCTCGACTTTTGCGCGCCATGGCAAGGGTTGCTGATTCTTCAAGGCGCTGTAAAATAGCAGAAACTGGGGGCATAGCTCTATTTTGAGCTTACGAAAATAACAATATTCCCAATGTATGTAGCTTAGACCCGCATGCGGTGGCGTAGTGCCGATGCATTATACCCTCGGTCTCAATTGCTATTACCTTGGTCTGGAGCTGAAGTCAGCATAAATGGGTAAAGCAGTTTCAGAATAAGGGCGAATGCGCATAATCAGCCTAATGACATGCCGAAAGGGGAATGTGATTGATTTTTGGATCCCAATATTTGTGCAAAAATGCCGTTTTAACCTGCAGTGGAGGCTCGGTTGCTGAGCTCACATTTGTATATTCGTGCGCCAAACAAATGATCGTATGACCAGTGAAATTTATGTTGTAATTGCCTTTGTAGTTGGACTCATACCAGCGGGAATTGTCACCGTGGTTTGTTTAAACATCATCCGTGGTTTTCTCGACGACTCGGTGAAGAAAGAGGCCATAGAAATTAAAAAGGAGGCCTCTCGCACAACCCTGCCGCTCCGAATCCAAGCTTATGAGCGTTTGGTGATTTTTTTGGAACGAATTCGCATCAATTCATTGGTAATGAGGGTTCACCGGAGTGGTATGGACGCTGAGTTTTTTCAAGCTGAATTGCTGAAAACTATAAGGAGCGAGTTTGAGCACAATGTGTCGCAGCAGCTTTACGTGAGCGATAGCGCTTGGCAATTGGTGGTTTTTGCCAAGGAAGAGACCATTCAGATTTTGAACATAGCCAGTCGCACGGCTACCGAAGGTACTGGGGCAACCGATTTTAGCCGAATTCTCTTCGATATCAACAGCAAATTAGAGCATCAGCCCGTTGATGAGGCCATTAAGTTCATTCGCAAAGAAATGCGCAAGTTCTTTTAAGCAAAAAACTTCTCCAGGAGCAGTCGGGCAGCTCGAAACGGACTCAGAGCG
This sequence comes from Luteibaculaceae bacterium, assembly GCA_036275295.1. GTDB lineage: Bacteria > Bacteroidota > Bacteroidia > Flavobacteriales_D > Luteibaculaceae > DASUEB01. The sequence goes on from DASUEB010000172.1 coordinate 16,126, forward strand.
GCCGATTTAACCTGCTCCGCTAGGATCGGCATTTGCAGCTGTACTTCGGGATGGCTGTTGAATCGATCCTGCAGCTGATTGGCTATGGTTTGTTTCATCCAATGCAAACTCTGCTCCATCCGATTGCCATCAAAAAATCCATTGGCTGTCATCCGTTCCTCAAATGAACGGAGGTGATCGTAGATCTCTTTAAAACCGTCACCCTGCAGAGCTGAGCAAAGCATAACCTCTGTAATCCAACCGTTCTCGTTTTGGGGCAACAGGTGAAGGGCATTTTTGTAGTTGCGCTGTGCCTGTTTGGCCAATGTGCCGTTTTGACCATCCACTTTGGTTATCGCAAGACCATCGGCCATTTCCATGATCCCTCTCTTTATGCCTTGCAATTCGTCGCCTGCTCCGGCCAGCATGAGAAGCAAGAAGAAGTCAACCATCGATTTTACCTCCACTTCGCTCTGACCCACTCCTACAGTTTCCACAATGATGTAATCAAACCCTGCAGCCTCGCACAAAATAATGCTCTCTCGAGTTTTACGTGCCACCCCGCCCAGTGAGTCTGCCGATGGGCTCGGTCGGATAAAAACACCTTCCGACTGACTGAGGGTTTCCATGCGTGTTTTGTCGCCCAAGATGCTGCCTTTACTCCGTTGTGAGCTGGGATCGATGGCCAATACCGCTAATTTGTGGCCCATAGAGAGCAGATGTTGGCCGAACGCTTCAATAAATGTGCTTTTGCCTACCCCCGGAACTCCTGTCAAACCCAGTCGGAATGATTTATGCCGGTGTGGCATGACGGTGTTGATCAGCTCCTCGGCCTGTTTTTGATGGTCTGCACGCGAACTTTCCACCAGCGTGATCGCCTCGGCTAGCGCCCGGATATCACCCGCCATCAGGGCCTGAGCTAAATCGTTGCCCGATAAAAACCGCTGTTTGTTTCTGAGTCGATCGACAGCTGCTCGATGTGCGCTATTTTTACTGTTGTCCAAAAGATATTTGTAGGCTGCTAAGTTAGCGAAAGTCGTGCGATTGCAGCGGTGTTACCAAGAGGTCAAGCGGAATGTCATGTGGTTCAACCGGGAAAGAGGAGGGATAAGGTTCGAAAAAGTCAATGCCAATCTTTACAGTGCTCGCAGGTAGTCGACCCAGTAACTTGTCGTAATAACCTTTGCCGTATCCCAACCGGTTTCCATCGATATCGGCTGCCAACAATGGAATCAGAATCACATCGATAGCGCTTTCATCGGCGATTTCCGGATGGAGCGGGGTAGGAATGCCAAATGGATCCAAATCAAAGGAACCATTTAGTGGCCAAATAATGGTTTGTGTGTCATGCCCAATGACCTGCGAAGTAACCCATGTCAACGATTGATGAGGGTCGAGCAACCGTCTTATTAAGATCGTGTCGACCTCCTTATTTTTTTGGATGGGGATAAAACTGTGCCAAACCGAGGTGTTTTTTACCCACGGTTGAAGGCGCTTTGCGATTTCAATCGACCACAACTCCACTTGCTCAAAACTTACTTGGAGCCGTCGAGCGCGGGCTTCAGCCCGAATTTGATTTTTCAGTGACACAGCGCAATTTAGTTTTTTTGATCAGCACTTGACATGATGATCCAAGCGTGTTATATTTGCACCGTAATGAGAGGACTAAACAATCAAATGTGGTGGTGGCGCAATAACTTCGATCGAATGTTGTTGTGATACGTCGCGTTTGGACCAAAGGCCTCAAAAAAGCGGATTGTTAAGCAACAATCCGCTTTTTTTTTAATCGATTTTTTAGACCATGAATAAAATAATCTTAACGGCAACCGGAAAACGATGGGTAGCTGACACCCAAACACCGGTCAGCATTTACCTCAAAATAAGGGACCGATATCCCAATTCCATCTTACTTGAAAGTGCGGATTATCACAGTCAGGACAATTCGTATTCCTTTATCTGTTTCAATCCCATTGCTGGATTTGTAGTGACTCAGGGCAAGGTTGAAATCGCGTTACCTGGTCGGAAAAAGGTATATGAATTGGAGGAACACAGCGATGTGCTCAAGGATTTGAGCGACTTCATGGATAGCTTTGATCAGGTTGGACAGCCCGGACCGTTCAGAAACGGACTTTTTGGATACATGGGTTACGATGCGGTTAAGTATTTCGAGCAGATACAAGTGGCCAATAAATTGGAGAGCGACAACATACCTGAGATTTGCTACCACGTATATCAAAACGTCATTTCCATCAATCACTTCAACGATGAGGCGTGGTTGTATTCATTTTCACCCAACTCAGACAGCAACCTCGACGAAGTACTCGACTTGATGGCGGTTCGTTCGTTTCCTACATTTCATTTTAAACGAAACGGCGAGATTCAGTCCAATCACACTGACGAAACGTACAAGCAGTTGGTGGAAAAAGGCAAGGAACACTGTCAACTGGGCGATGTTTTTCAGATTGTTTTTTCCCGCCGATTCAGCCAGTCTTTTTGGGGCGATGATTTTAATGTTTACCGCGCCCTGCGATCGGTAAATCCATCTCCTTACTTGTTCTATTTCGATTACGGCAGCTACAAAATCTTCGGTTCTTCTCCTGAATCGCAGTTGGTTATAAAAGGCGATAAAGCCTATATCAACCCTATTGCAGGCACTTTCAAGCGCACGGGAAATGACAAAGAAGACGAGCAAAAAGCGCTGTTGCTGTCAAAAGATCCCAAAGAGACCGCAGAGCATACCATGTTGGTGGATCTGGCGCGCAACGACTTGAGCATTCGAGGAACCGATGTGGTGGTTGAGAAGTTCAAAGAGGTGCAGTTCTATTCGCACGTAATCCATTTGGTATCGACGGTTTCTGCGAAACTAGGCGCTTATGCCGACCGACTAAAGCTGGTGGGTAGAACCTTTCCTGCCGGGACCTTGACGGGTGCGCCTAAGTACAGGGCTATGGAGCTTATAGAATCCTATGAGTCGGTCAACCGCCAATTTTACGGTGGAGCCATTGGGTTTATCTCATTCGACAGGGACTTTAATCACGCAATTATCATTCGTTCCTTTTTGAGCAGAGACAACACCTTGCATTTTCAAGCAGGCGCGGGTATCGTGGCCGCCAGCGATAGCCAAAGCGAGTTGCAAGAGGTTTACAACAAACTAGAAGCCCTCAACAAGGCCATTGAGTTGGCCGAAAACATATAAAGCGATGAAGGTTTTGATGATTGATAATTACGACAGCTTTACCTACAACTTGGTGCACTACCTGCGCCAATTGGGTGCTGTGGTTGACGTTTATAGGAACGATCAAATCACCGCAGCCGATGCGCTGAGCTATCAAAAAATCGTTTTGTCGCCAGGGCCGGGTTTGCCAAAAGATGCGGGTATCATGCCTGAATTGCTCAAACAAGCGGATAATCGCCAACATATTTTGGGTGTTTGTCTAGGGCATCAGGCCATTGCTGAAAATGCCGGAGCGAGTTTGGTGAATTTGGCCGAGGTCTTTCACGGTGTGGCAACCGATTGTGAGGTAATTGACCCACAGCCTCTTTTCGAAGGGCTCCCTGCAGGCTTTAAAATTGGCCGTTACCACAGCTGGTCGGTGGTAAACACAGAACAGACTCCGCTTAAAGTAACGGCGATTGATAAGGATTCGGGAGCCGTCATGGCAATAAAACACAGCCAGTTGCCGCAATTTGGTGTTCAGTTTCACCCTGAAAGTATTTTAACGGAGCACGGAATGGAAGTGCTCAACAATTTTTTGAAATTATGATGAAGGATACGCTCAACTACCTGAGCTCGCACAAAACCCTTGGCCGCGAAGAGTCGAAGGCGATATTGATTGAAATGGCCAAGGGTCAGTTTTCAGAGAGCGAAATGGCGGCATTTTTGGCTGTCTACTTGATGCGACCCATTACTGTAGAGGAAATGGTTGGATTTCGAGAAGCGCTGTTGGAGCTCTGTTTGGCCATTGATTTAAGCGCCTACGATCCGATCGATCTGTGCGGAACAGGCGGTGATGGTAAAGACACGTTTAACATTTCTACGCTGGCATCCTTTGTGGTGGCAGGAGCTGGTATCAAGGTTGCCAAACACGGTAATTACGGCGTGAGCTCGGTATCCGGCTCGTCGAATATGATGGAGTATTTCGGCATTCGATTTACCAATGATGAGCAGGTACTGCAACGCCAGCTAGAGACAAGCGGCATTTGTTTCTTACATGCTCCTTTTTTTCATCCTGCCCTTAAAAACGTAGGCCCTGTTAGACAGGCTTTACGAGTAAAGACTTTCTTTAATATGCTGGGCCCGATGGTGAATCCAGCAGGTGTAAAACATCAATTGGTGGGAGTATTTAACTTGGAGTTGGCTCGGATCTATGCCTATTTGTACCAGCAAACCGCTGTAAATTACACCATTGTTCACGCCCTTGACGGCTACGATGAAGTATCGCTCACGGGGCAGGCTAAGGTTTACGGCCGACACAGGGAAAGACTTATCACGCCTGAGGAATTTGGCGTAGAGACCCTTTCTGCTGAACAGATCCGCGGAGGAGCTTCCGTTCCCGAAATGGCAAAGATTTTTATCGATGTGTTAAAAGGCCTAGGGACAGCAGCCCAACAAAATGTGGTTTGTGCCAATGCTGCACTGGCTATAAACTGCGTATATCCTGAACTGAGTTTAGAGCAATCCTTTCAACTGGCGGCCGAGAGCCTGCAGTCGGGCAAGGCTCTTTCTGTTTTTAATAAGCTAGTAGAACTGCAATGAGTATTTTAAAGAACATTTGTGAGCATCAAAGGGCCTTGACCCAATCGCAAAAAAAATTGGTTAGTCTTGAGGAATTGAAAGAAAAGGAGTCCTATCACGCGCCCATTCGATCGCTCCGGAAAAAATTTGAAACGTCATCAAATCCCGGAGTTATTGCTGAATTCAAGCGACGATCGCCTTCGAAACCACAAATCAGTCTCGACGCCGAGGTAGCTCAAATCCTTCCGATGTATGAAGAGGCAGGTGTTTATGCGTCAAGTATCCTTACCAACGCCGAGTTTTTTGGAGGAAGCGACCACGACCTATTAGAGGCCCGACGCTTGGTAAACATACCGCTCTTGAGGAAGGATTTTATGGTAGATCCCTATCAAATTCACGAAACCAAGAGTTTAGGTGCCGATATTCTGCTGCTTATTGCCGCAGCACTTGATCCTATTCAATGTGCCGAATACGCAGCGCTGGCCAAGGAGGTGGGTCTAGAAGTGTTGTTGGAACTTAAGGATCCAACCGAACTAGTATACGTGGGGCCCAACATAGACTTCGTGGGTGTGAACAACAGGAATTTGCTCGACTTCAAGGTTGATTTGGCCATGTCGAGGGACTTGATTGAGCAAATACCCTCCCATTGCATCAAAATATCAGAGAGCGGAATTGACGATCCTGTGGTGGCCAAACAATTGTTTGATTTAGGGTACCGGGGTTTTTTGATAGGTGAGTTCTTTATGAGGAACCCAAATCCAGGCTTGGCTTGCAGTCAGTTTATCCAAGCCCTCAATCAAGCTTAAAATGTAAAAATACCAATGCGCTGTCTTATCTTTGTAGGCAGGGGTTTAATTCACAAAAAAGTCGATGAAAATTAAAGTATGCGGCAACCGCGATAAAGAAAACCTGGAGGGATTAATTCAATTGAACCCCGATTATTTGGGATTTATCTTTTATACCAAGTCGCCGCGATTTGTAGATGTGCTTCCCGATGTGGCTATTCCGGAACACATCCAGAAAATTGGCGTTTTTGTGAATGCATCCCGGGAGGAAATTCAGCAGCGCATTGATCAATTTGGACTGCATGGCGTCCAGTTGCACGGCGATGAGTCGCCTGAGGAGTGCGCATACTGGAAAAGCGCGGGATACGTAGTTTTCAAAGCCTTCAATGTAGGCGAAGACTTCGATTTTCTATCACTCAATGCTTACAAACCCGTAGTTGACTATTTCTTGTTTGACACACCCAGTCCCAGTAGGGGAGGAAGCGGCCAAACGTTTAACTGGGACGTGTTGAAGTACTACGACCAGCAAGTACCATTTTTCTTGAGTGGCGGCATCGGTCCGATGCATGCTGAAGTTATCAAAAGCGATTGGGTGCAGGATTTGAATCCCTATGGAATTGATTTGAACAGCAAATTTGAGACCTCACCGGCGATTAAAAACATCGCATGGTTGGGTGATTTTATAAGCAAACTAAACCAATGAATATGTATCAGGTTGATGAAAAAGGGTATTACGGCATATTTGGGGGGGCATTCATCCCCGAGTTGCTTTACCCTAATGTGGAGGAGCTGAAGAGAGATTACCTTGAAATTATCGCCAGACCCGATTTTAAAGAGGAGATGGACGGATTGCTCAAGGATTATGTGGGTAGACCATCGCCGTTGTATTTTGCCAAGAATTTATCGGCCCATTACGGGGCGCAGATTTTCCTTAAACGCGAAGACTTAAACCATACCGGTGCCCACAAAATAAACAACACCATTGGCCAAATTCTGGTCGCCAAAAGAATGGGCAAACGTCGCATTATCGCCGAAACGGGTGCCGGACAGCACGGTGTTGCTACTGCAACCGTATGTGCACTGATGGGCCTTGAATGCATTGTTTACATGGGCGAAGTCGACATCAAACGCCAAGCGCCCAATGTAGCTCGCATGCGCATGCTGGGCGCAACCGTGGTGGCGGCCACCTCGGGTAGTAAAACCCTCAAAGACGCCACCAACGAAGCCATCCGCGACTGGATAAACCACCCCGACGATACGTTCTATATCATTGGTTCAGTGGTAGGACCACATCCATATCCAGATATGGTAGGGCGCTTTCAAGCCATCATTTCAGAAGAGACTAAATGGCAGTTGAAACAAAAGATGGGATCTGAATTGCCCAATTACGTCTTGGCCTGTGTTGGCGGAGGTAGCAACGCAGCCGGAGCTTTCTATCACTTCCTCGATCATCCAGAGGTAAAACTGATTGCAGTTGAGGCCGGCGGAATGGGCGTTAACTCGGGATATTCGGCGGCTACCAGTGCCTTGGGGAAGGTAGGCATCATTCACGGCAGTAAAACCTTGCTGATGCAAACCGACGATGGACAAATTGTTGAACCACACAGTATTTCAGCCGGTTTAGATTACCCTGGAGTGGGTCCGGCGCACGCGCACTGGGGAACCTCTGGTAGGGTTGAATACGTTAGCATTACCGACCAAGAATCGCTCGACGCGTCTTTTTTCCTATCTCGCACTGAAGGCATCATACCCGCCCTGGAGTCGGCTCATGCCATTGCGCACTTGGATAAAATGACATTTACCCCTGAGCAGACGGTGGTGATCTGCCTCAGTGGTCGCGGAGATAAGGATATGGAGACCTACATGAAGCATTTACCATAAAACAAACGTACCATGCAAACATTCCTATCAGAATCATTTAAAACCCAGTCGAAATGGAGCACCCCTGTTAAGGTGGCCTGGCTGGTGGCAGGCTGGCTTCTTTTGATTGTGGTCAATTACTTTTTTTTCGAAGATGCAAGCTGGCTCTATCGGATCTTGCAGCCTCTGCCTTATGGCATCTTAGGCGCTTTTTTACTATTCTCTCGACAGAAAAAAAGCACCATTTCTTTTTCTGACGATGAAGTGACCATCGAAGATCGGACGGGCAAGTATACCCTCAGTATCAGCCAAATTTCTTCGATCACACGTAAAGACGATCTGTTTACCATTTCATGCGGAAGCGAAAAGTATCGCGTAGATCTTAACCTATTCGGTTGGAACGACCGTCAGGCCCTTATTGAACGATTAAACCAAATTGGCGATCATGCAGCAAACCAATACAGCAAATCCTAGTTTATCAGAGGTTTTTGCCAACCGAAGGAATCTCCTTTCCATTTACTTTACAGCGGGTTATCCGCAACTTGACGATACGGCTCAGGTAATCAAAGCACTTGACTCTGCCGGTGTCGATATGATTGAGGTTGGTTTTCCTTTCTCAGACCCGCTTGCCGACGGTCCTGTGATTCAGGAAAGCAGCACGGTGGCTCTTTCAAATGGAATTAATACCCAACTGATTTTTGATCAACTGAAATCGATCAAAGGCTCTGTTCAAGCGCCTTTAATTGCCATGGGTTACCTGAACCCCGTACTGCAGTTTGGTATGGAAAGGTATTTGCAATGCTGTGTTGAATCTGGAATTCAAGCCGTAATTTTACCTGATATGCCTGTTGAGGTATATCGAGAGGAGTATGCTGACTTATTTGAGAAATACGAAATTCCAATGGTATTTCTCATAACGCCCTCCACTTCCGAGGAGAGGATTCGATTGATTGATTCCATTAGCAAATCGTTTATATACATGGTTTCTACCAGTGCCACCACCGGAGCGCGCACCGGATTTTCGGAGACCAACTTGGCTTATTTCGAGCGGGTAAAGGCCCTACAACTCCGTTCGCCTTTAATCATTGGATTTGGAATCAGCAATTCGGATACTTTTAATCAAGCTTGTCAGTTTGCCAACGGTGCCATTATAGGTTCGGCGTATATCAAAGCCATTGCGGAAGGTGATTTGGCCATCAATACCGAGCATTTTATCCGCTCAATCAAGGCGTAAATCGGCTGGGAATAGTCTATACATTGGTTGTAAGACAGCGATTAGCAACCTGAACAGGCGAGTGCTGTCAACCGAATTTATGGGTTGAGCGATCGTTTGCACCATCTGCCCCGTACAAAGTCTCGATGAGTTTTCTCTCTAGGCCTTATTGCGGGTCTTGAAGATCTTGCGCACCTTGCCGAGATTTTCCTGAATTACCGTTACGTCTAACTCTTCGGGTTTGAAGGATCCTGCAATCGCTTCGCCGTGGTTTTGCTCAGGATATACCAGTACAAAGCTGCTTTGCCTGAAGAATCGGTACATGGTGTCGCCAACCTGGTCCATTGAACTGTGGTAGCTGAGACTTCCTTTTCGGGCGTTGATGGTTACAATAAGGTGTGTTTTGTCGGTGAACTGCGACAAACGAGTCAACGCCATGGGGTCGGTCAGTTCATCATGAGCAATGATAGGGTAGTCTAACTCATCCATTTGCTCGATGATGTGTTGGTAGGCGTTCTTCGGGCCGTAATAATTGATATTCGCCCCCAGTTTTTTCGCTAGCAACATGATTTTCTGATTCCAGAGTGTAAAACCAGGCTCATATTCGGCATTTTCGGGATAGATCACCACGATCGATTTGTAGGTCTCAACGGGATGAATCATCCGACAGATCCAAAGCGTTTTATGAGTGCTGTTAATCAGCATTTCGGTATCTGAACCAAAGATGCGTTCTGACAATAAATTTCGCTCGTGCCAAGGAATAACCACCTCACTGATTTCCTCTTCGTTGATGGTGTGAACAACTCCACTTCCCTTGTTGATATCGCTTCGCGTAAGGGGAATGATGCGCTCACCTTGATCGTGACTGCGCTGCACAATTTTATCCATCAGCCGATGGGTAATTTCCAAATCAGAATCGTCGATTCCAGGTGGGGTGGTAATTTGCAGCGCATAGAGGGGAAATCGTTTCGGATTCCGGCAGATACCATGGGCAAAGTCAACCAGGTAGTCCATTCCCAGGTAATTTTCAACGGGAATCAAGATTTTTTCGGTGAGTTCACTTTTCTGGGGGGCAGCGAGTCGTTCGCTGATGACTAGTTTTTTTCCCGCATTTTCGGTGATGATGGCCGCTATCAGACAGCTCACTAAAATGAGAACTACCGCCCCGTTGAGAACCTCTATTCCAATGATACCCCGATCGAAACCCGCTTTGATGATGGCCAGTGTCGCCGCGGCATGGGCACTACTCAAACCAAAAATAAGTTGGCGTTGATGCGCACTGAAACCAAATATGCGCTGGGTGAGCAACGCTGCGATCCATTTTGAAAACATGGCCACCACGACCAGCACACCAATAATAATCCAAGTGAGCTGACCCGCCAATAAAACGCGGATATCCACCAGCATTCCTACTGAAATGAGAAAAAAGGGTATGAATAGAGCCGAGCCCACAAATTCTATTTTGCTGTGTAACTCTGATCGATTGGGAATGAGTTTGTTTAGGGCCAAGCCAGCGATAAAAGCTCCCACAATGGGTTCCATGTGTGCTACTCCTACCAAGAAAGCCGCCATAAATACCATAGCCAACACAAATATGTAGTGCGAGGTGTTGTCGTCTTTAATATTCTTGAAGAACCACCGAGCCACTAATGGAAAACCCGCGAGGGTAATGGTTAAGAACAATGCCATGGCGACAAAGGTCTCCACCCAAAAACCCAGCGATAGTTCACCGCTAACCGACTGCGTGATGACCGCTAAAACCAATAGCGCCGCAGTATCGGTTAATATGGTTCCACCTACTGCGGTGTTCACCGCCACGTTTTTGTTTAGTCCCAATCGGCTTACAATGGGGTAACCCACTAAGGTGTGCGTAGAAAACATGCTCCCAATCAACAGCGAGGGCAAAGGTTCAAACTTCATGCCCCAGTAGAATGCAGCAAATCCCAGTCCCAATGGGATTAAGAAGGTAAGTAGGCCAAAAACTATGCTGTTGTTCCTGGTTTTTTTGAATTCACTTAACTCCAAGTCCAGACCGGCAAGGAACATGATATACAGTAAACCTACGAAACCAAATAGCCTGAAACTGCTGTCGTTTTCCAAGATATGCAGCCCCTTTGGCCCAAGGGCCACACCTGCCAAGATGAGTCCAATGATTCCGGGAATTTTAAAACGGGAAAGGATAATCGGGCTCAGTAGAATAACAAAAAGGACTACGGAAAAAATGAGCACCGGTTCCTCAAGGGGAAGTCGCAAAGGTGTATTGAGAAGCAATGTAGTCATAAACCGAAGGGTGAGGTTAACTCGATGAATCGCCTATGTATTGCAATTCGACGGTCTCCACACTGTGCTTAAACGTACGCAAGATCTTGATTCGGTAGTCGTTTACTTCAATCATTTCGTTGATCTGAGGGAATTTTTTGGTGTGAAAAACAATTAATCCACTCAGCGTTTCATAATCCTCGTGCTCTGGAAATGCGGCGGGAAGGTATTTATTGATTTCGTAAATGCGCTCGTGGGCATTGACCACAAAAACGCGGTCGCTCATTTGCTGAACAGCTGGGATTTCGTTGTCGTATTCGTCTTGAATTTCCCCTACCAACTCTTCAATAATATCCTCCATGGTAACCATGCCATCCGTACCGCCAAATTCATTGGCCACGATGGCCAATTGCACCTTTTTACTTTGAAATTCTTTGAGAAGCTCAGTGATGGGTTTTGAACCGGTAGTGTAGAGCACGGGTCGAAGTAAATCGCTCCAGTTGGTTTGTTTGTTCTGAAGCATTCGGAGCAGATCTTTGGTATGCACCACACCGATGATATTGTCAATATTTCCCTTGAAAACGGGATATCTCGAGTATCCTTCTTCAATTACTTTCTTTAATACTTCTTCGAAGCTCAGTTCCTCATTCAATCCCACAATCTTGATGTGTGGAACTTGAATTTCGCGAACAGTTCGATTATCGAATTCAAATACGTTCTGTATCAATTCTCGCTCACTCACATCAATCGCACCTCCTTCTTGACTTTCGGCGATGATCAATTTCAGCTCTTCCTCAGAGTGAATCTCTCCGCCGTGAATGGGCCTGATGCCAATGGCCCGGAGTATGAGGTTAGCAATGCTATTCAGGAACCAGATGAGCGGTTTGAAGAAAAAGTAGAAAATTTGCAGCGGAATGGCAATTGCCAGCACCGTTTGCAGTGGAAATCGAATAGCGAGCGATTTAGGTGCGAGCTCTCCAAAAACGATGTGCATCATCGTAATGATGAAAAACGCGATGGGTATGGCTATGGCGTGGGCTAATTCCGGGTTAGGTTCGAAACCCATTTGGGCCATGGCCTGTAAAACCAATCCCGAGACTACCTCTTCGCCAACCCATCCCAACCCCAATGAGGCCAGTGTTATGCCCAGCTGAGTTGCGGCTAGGTAAGAATCCAAATTGGCTATTATGGCCTTCGCAGCTGACGATGATTGTTTGGAAACCTGATTAACAACTTCTATCTGCGATGCTCTCACTTTGACGATGGCAAACTCAGCTGCCACGAAAAATCCATTCAGTAAAACCAGCAGGAGGGTAAGGATAAGTTCTATGATCATAGGATGTTGCAAACGGGCCTCAGACCCGCTAACGGAGTATTACTGTCGGGTATATTCGTATTGTTCGTCGGTAGTGATTTCCTCCAATCCGTTGGAGGATAGTATGGTTCGGGAAAGAAACATCTTATTGTCAACAATCAAAATTTCGTAACGCTCCTCGCGCTGATTGCCGTTGTCGTTTACCAGTAATAACGTTTTTTCTGAGGGCATAGAGGCCAGGAGGTCTTGTGTCAGTTTGGCATCGAGGTAGTACATGGCACGGTTGTCTGTAAAGCTAACTGTGGAACTTCCGTTGCTGAAGGTTATGGTATCTTCATACCTCACACCTGAGGCACTGTACTCCCTTATGATTCGCTGGTTTTCTATCCATGTTCCCTTAACCAAATACAAGAAGTCGGGCGCTGCTAAAGGGGGCAATTCGTCTTTCGTACACCCCATTAGGGCAAGTATTACCAGCAAGGGCAGAAATAGGTATAGGCGAGTCTCTCTCATGGGGCGGTTAAATTTTTATTTTTCTCAAGCAAACATCGGTCAGGCGGCCGTTGAGAAATCGAATAGTATCCTTAGCAGTTGAATCAATCATTCGGAAGTGATAGTTACCTGAAATCGTTAAATTTTCTTCATTGAATGAGGTTACTAAGATGGATACGGAATCTGCGAGGTACCGGGTGTTAGATAGGTCCTTGTTGAGATATTTTATTTCACATCGGCCAAAAAGGTCATTGGGTCTGTAGAATCCGGTTGATATGGATTCTAGATTGCGATAGTCTTTTAAGGTTAGAATAAATTCTTTGCCGTTGGTATCTTCCCAACGCAGGTCGGCTCGTGCACCTTGTGCGTCATTTGGCTTCGCGAGTTCAAAAAACAAAAGGTTATCCGCTTCGGTAACCACAACTTCCGTATTGTTTCGATTGTGTTTGAGGTTTCCTGCGCACAACGTTACTCCCTCAGGCATAACCTTAAGTTCGGGCTCATGGCAGGCAAAAAGCAACACAGAAATGGCGAAAATGAATTTGCGCATGCCCTAATTTAGTCAGAATATCCTTCAATAAGCAAGTTCAAAATTTCGCTGGCCGCTTTTGGAATTTTGGTTCCAGGGCCAAAAACCCCTACTACCCCTGAGTTGTATAAGAAGTCATAGTCCTGTTGAGGTATGACACCACCAGCGACAACCAAAATATCGTTTCTACCCAATCGAGATAACTCCTCAATTACCTGCGGAATAAGGGTTTTATGGCCCGCCGCTAACGAGGAAACCCCCAAAATGTGGACGTCGTTTTCTACGGCCTGTTTGGCTGCCTCTTTTGGGGTTTGAAACAAGGGGCCGATGTCGACATCAAACCCCAAATCGGCAAAGCTTGTAGCAATGACCTTGGCGCCTCTGTCGTGCCCATCTTGTCCCATTTTGGCAACCATAATACGAGGCCTTCTTCCCGCCAAGATGGCAAATTGATCAGCCAACTGGGCTGCTTTGGTAAATTCTGGATCGTTTTTGGCTTCCATAGAGTAAACACCTGATATGGACCGAATAGTTGCTTTGTAGCGACCGTATACTTTTTCAAGCGCCTCTGATATCTCTCCCAATGTGGCTCTGTTTCTGGCCGCTTCAACACTGAGTTCAAGTAGGTTTCCACTTTGTTCAGCGGCCGCTTTAGTCAGGGCATCCAAACATTTTTGAACCTTAGCCTGATCTCTTTTGGCTTTCAGTTCCTGTATGCGCTGAATCTGATTGAGGCGTACTTTGGTATTGTCGATTTCCAAAATATCTATTTCGGTTGCAGTGGGCGTTTGATAGCGATTTACACCTACAATTACATCCGAGCCACTATCGATTCGGGCTTGTTTTCTGGCTGCCGCTTCCTCGATTCGCATCTTAGGAACTCCCTGCTCGATGGCTTTGGCCATACCTCCCAAGGTCTCAACTTCTTCAATGAGCTGCCAGGCTTTTTCAATAAGTTCTTGCGTGAGTTTTTCAACATAATACGATCCACCCCATGGATCGATTACCCGGGTTACCCCTAACTCTTCTTGTATGATTAACTGCGTGTTTCGGGCAATGCGAGCGCTAAAATCAGTAGGTAAGGCAATGGCCTCGTCAAGGGCATTGGTGTGAAGACTCTGCGTTCCACCAAAGGCAGCTGCCATGGCCTCCACGCAGGTTCGTGCCACATTGTTGAACGGATCTTGTTCGGTTAAGCTCCAACCACTGGTTTGGCAATGGGCGCGCAATGCTTTTGATTTTTCCTTTTTGGGATTGAATTTTTCCACGATACGCGACCACAACAATCGGCCTGCTCTCATCTTGGCGATCTCCATAAAGTGATTCATACCAATGGCCCAAAAGAAACTGAGGCGGGGGGCAAAATCGTCAATATCCAAACCAGCCGCCACTCCGGTACGGAGGTACTCAAGTCCATCGGCTAGGGTATAGGCCAATTCAATATCGGCGGTTGCGCCCGCCTCCTGCATGTGATAACCCGAAATACTAATGCTATTGAACTTCGGCATATTTTTCGAGGTGTACGCGAAGATATCTGCAATGATGCGCATCGATGGCAAAGGAGGGTAGATGTAGGTGTTGCGCACCATAAACTCCTTCAAAATATCGTTTTGAATCGTACCTGCCAGTTGATCGGGACTTACTCCTTGCTCTTCGGCGGCAACGATATAAAAAGCCATGATGGGCAGTACGGCACCATTCATGGTCATGGAGACCGACATTTCGCCCAGTGGTATTTGATCAAACAAGACCTTCATGTCCTCCACGCTGTCGATGGCCACCCCTGCTTTGCCCACATCACCCACTACGCGCTCGTGATCGCTGTCGTACCCCCTGTGGGTGGCTAAATCAAAAGCCACCGACAATCCTTTCTGCCCCGCAGCAAGGTTTCTTCTGTAAAACGCATTGCTCTCCTCGGCTGTACTAAAACCTGCATACTGCCTGATCGTCCAAGGTCTAACCGCATACATCGAAGCATAAGGTCCTCGCAGAAAGGGTGCCAAACCGGCTCCGTAATTCAGATGCTCAGCCTTTTGAACATCTTCTTTTGAATAGTGCGATAGGATTGGGATTTGCTCTGCAGATTTAAACACCTCGCTCGCATGTTCCCCTGCATTCGGAATACTATCGCTTAAAAAATGGTGATGACCAATCTTGCTCATGTTGTTCAATTCTGTTTTTCCAATTTCTCAGCTAGTCGGATTGCTTGCAGACCGTTTGGATTGCTGGCCTTGGGTATCGGAATCGCTGCAGGCGAGGTCTCTTGTTTATTGGGATATACGTTTACACCAACCAGTTTGAGGTGGGCCTGATCGAACTGCTCCTGCAATTTTTGCGCGTGCGCTTGAATGTCGCGTTGAATTACACCTTGAGCAAAAAGTTCCCGATAATCGCCTTGTTCTTCCCAACGTGCAAATTGATCCCAAGCTTTTTCAGCCAATTCGTATTGCAAGTTGTCTAACGCATAACTGCCTAGCGACGGATTCTTGACCTTGCCTAAAAAGCTTTCTTCCAGCAGAACCAGACCAATAGCATGAGATAATCGCTGGCTTTCGCTCGATTTATCGGCGTTGAAGTGATCAAAGGGCGGATTGAAATGCGCCTTGCTTCCGCTCAGAACGGATGCCATTGTGGCAGCTGTAATGCGAAGCATGTTATTGTGGCGATCACCTGCTGTTAGATAGAGGGTGGAAACTCCAGTGCTGATCGAAGCGGGTGAATCAGATGGAAGGTGCATCAATTCGAGCATACGGTGCCATAAGCCGGCGAATGTCCTTGTTTTTACGCACTCCAACAAGTATTGGTTGCCTTGGTTGAAATGAAAATGGACGTGATCGTTGGGGTTGGTAAAGGCAACACCCGCGTGTTTTGCCTCCAGCAAATATTGCTTGGCCTGGAGGAGTGCAAAGGCTATTTGCTGGGCGATACTGGCGCCAGCGTCGGCTGCAATACCCGCATCGATGCGAATAGTTCTGTATTGCGGAATAGTGGACTTTACAGCGACATGATGGCCCAACCATTGCTCCTTAGCAGGCATCTGACCTTCGGTATGGGATAGAAAAACACCCCCATCGGCGGATGACTGTAGCTCGCTGGGTAGGTTGGCCGAAATCCAATCGATTGCACCCAAAGTGTCACCTCCAATCCACTCCAAGTATAAATACCCGGGTTGCACTCCTTTCAAAATTTCGGATGCCGGCAAAACGGGTCGGCTGATTCTCAGCGCGCCGACTCCGTGCTCAAACGATTGATGGATGGCTTGGTTCGGATTTTCATGCGCGCCATCAACATCGAGGCCAATGAGAAAGGAGGTTTGCTGTTTGAGAGCCAGCTGGGAAACCAACTGTGCAAATTGTTCAGCGCGTTTATGTACCGCTGTTTGGTAAGATGGTATGGCAATTTCCGGTTCGGGATTCCATATCAATTTTTGATGTCCACCATCTGATTTTAATTCTTTGTCTACCGCCAGCGCCCATTGGCGAAATGCTAGTTCTGCTTCAGCGGTAGAGATAATGCCTGTTTCCATAGATATTGGGCAAAAATAGGGGTCAAAGGTAGGGAAACCCAATGGTTTTGGCCACTTACTGAGGGGCTTTTACAACTTCAATCACCTCGGGTACTTCCAGTTGAGCACTGTCGCGCTCGCCAAAAAAGTTGCGCAGTGTTTGCGGAATCCACGAATCAGAGTGATCAATTTTAGATTTGTCCTCCACAATCAAGAAAATTTCCTCGTCAGCTTTTTTCATAAAATAGCGCTCTCGAGCGTATTTTTCCATGGTTTTAGGATCTCTCGAAAGCTCGCGGTAATTCTGACGAACCTCCTCAATTCGCTCGCGATAATAACTTTTTTCTTCCCTTAATTTCTGGAGCTGTCTTCGGGAGGCAATTTGCGAGAATATATCGTTGTTATCGAAAAAACACAGATAGATCAGCATGCAAAAAGGGGCAATGAAATACCTAGAGGTTACAATGGAAATGATTCTGCGCTTCATAACCTTACAAAGGTAACGAAGCCTGCGGGTTGCTTTGCTCGCGAACTTGGTATTTATCAACAGAAGACTTTTATATTTGGCCTATGCACCGCTATTTATTCCTCCTGCTGGTTAGTTGTCTCCTTCTCTCCAATTGTCAGGCCCCATCGGTAAAGCCCAAATTGAGTGTCGACCTTTCCGAAAACGAAGATTACAAGCAGTTAGTCGGGAGTATCGACGATTTGATCTCCTTTCAACGGGTTATCGGCGATACCATCAATCAGCGCGAGGCCATGCAAAAATTGTCGCAGCTGGAAAAAATGGTATCCAAAAGCGATGTGGGTAAGGTTGATTTTCACCTGAGAAAAGGATGGTTATTGACCAAAATTAACCTGCTGGAAAGCTTCGAACAGATACGAGTAGCCATCAAGGCTGCCAGAGAGGCCAAATCAAATAAACACATTGCGGAAGCCTATTTCACCGCTGGTCTGCTCATGGAGAAAGAAGTAGATTACATTACGGCACTGCAGTATTACTTCGTCGCCAACAACTACTTTAAGCTGGCCTCGGAGGAACAAAAATTGGCTCTGTGCTACAGTCGCATTGGTAATTTGCTCGCCGTATACATTCAATACGATAAGGCGCTGGTCTATCTCGGCGATGCCGCACAAATATTCAAGCAAATTGGTGATTTGAATGAGTATGGCAAAACAGCCGAGAAAATCATTTCAATCAATTTACGAGCGGGGAAAGATTCGCTAGCCAATAGTGAGTTCGATGAAATGAATAAAACCCTCATCAATACCTCAAACAGGAAGTGGCTTGTTTTGGCCTACTGCAGTTTGGCTGATTACTACGCCATTTCAGGGGCGACCCAAAACGCTGAAAAATGTCTAGCAGAGCTTGAAAAACTCAAGGTACTGGTTGCCGATGCTCCCCTGTTTATCGTTAGCGCAGAGCTCGCTCACGCTAAGTTTTTTACGCAAATGGGCAACTTAATGGCAGCCAGCCAAAAGCTGAAAATTGCCGATTCCATTACCCAAACTGCGGCAACGTCTGATGAGGAGTGGATAAGCGTGAAGGAAAATCTCAACCTGGCCTATTACAGCTACTTTTTATCTAACGGAGAAGGTGCAAAAGCCAATGCTTATCTGGAGAAATACAACGACTTAAGTATTCAGGCTCAAAGCAACCTCAATGATAAAATATCAGCCATGGTGAGGGTACTGGAGGCAGAGAAAGACGAAAACTACACAATATCCAGCTTGCAGATTTTGAATGAAAAGCAGCGCCAAATCAACGAAGAACAGAATACCAGACTGAATTACCTGATCATCTTTGCCTCATTCCTAGCTTTTCTGGTAGGCGCCGTGTATTATCGCTACAAGCAACGCAAAAAAATAGCCATCTACCTAGAAACTGAGGTGGAGCACAGAACCCAAGAACTAAAGGCAAGGGCAGAGGAAAAGAGTTTGATGCTTAAAGAAATTCACCACCGCGTAAAAAATAACCTGCAATTGATTTCCAGTTTCCTCAACTTGCAAAAGCACTACGGAATCAATGAAAAATCGACTGAGGAAATCATCTTCGAAACTCAGGAAAGGGTGCGTTGCATGGCCATCATACACGAGAAACTGTACAGTGCAGAAAGTCTTTCCAAACTCGATACAGCAGCTTATTTATCTGAGATTGCCAGTTTTGTGCACCAAAGCTATTCGATTTCCTCGGCCAATATTGAGGTTAACCTGCAAATCGATTCTTTACATCTGTCACTTGATCGAATGATACCTTGCGGTCTGATCATTAACGAACTCCTGTCCAATTGTTTTAAATACGCTTTTAAAGGGCTCGATAAAGGCGAGGTATGGGTGCGATTTACCGAGGTAGACGGTATGAAGCGCCTAGAAATCATTGATAATGGTATAGGACTTCCAGCCGATTTCGCCCTTGATAAGTTAAATTCATTGGGCATGAATATAGTAGTTGGCCTGGTAGAACAATTGGATGGCAAATTTGAGGTTCAGTCGGAAGGAGGAACCCACTGGGTGGTCAATTTCGCCTGAGTAAAAAAGCGAGCCACAAAAATCCTTGCCCCTAGTGAATCAGGTGCATTTGTGGCAACGGCACAAAGGGTCGGGTTGTGATGTCCCGGCTCGTATAAAAGTCTGTCGTTGGTGTTGCGCTGAGCGCAAAATCCTTCTGACTTCGATGCCTGCAAAATTGTGTTACGAGATGGATCTGCGAACCCGTTGAGAAAAATTTCGAACGGCCTCTCCCATGCTTACGCCATGGTTGGCAACGTCTTTTGCAATTTCCTGTGCGGCCATGATGTGCGTAAGGCGCTCTCCTTCATCCTTTCCGTTAACTTCAATAGCGGGTTCTTGTTCGTTGAGCAGTGCCTCTTCGGCGTCCAAGAGTTGATCCAGAGAGCAGTGCTCGGCAAGTCGCTTTATTTCGGCTATTTGCATATCAATTGAGGCGTGAAATCATTTCAACTACCACGTTCTCTAATGAGGTGGCTTGTCCTTCTTTTAACTGACCGTTTTCGAATGTGGCAAAGTACGGCAGGTTGTCTACACCGCCTAATTTTCGGGCATGTTCATTTTCCTCTGCGTTGATGTCTACAAATACCACATCGGCAAAGCGCTCATCGGTTGAAAGGCGTTTGAACTTGGGTGAAAATAACTTGCAAGATCCACACCAATCGGCATAGTACTTTACAACGACCTTTGCATGTGATTCGAGTAATTGAGGGAAATTTTCGTCGCTGGCTAGTTGTACATTCATGGCTTTTTTCTTTGGCCGCAAAGGTAACCAGCGATTCGACAACCCTGCATTGAAAAGAGCTATGGTACTATAAGTAAAGTCGATGCTGAACTACAGGCCTGTTGAGGGCCCATAGAGGTTCATTTCCATTTGAATGTATCTGCAACACCCTCGCTCAAAGCGACTTGGCCTTGTTCCAATAGTAATCCATCTCGGCAAGTGTCATCTCACTTAGCTTCTTACCGTCGTTTGTGGCTTCGGTTTCCAGGTATTGAAAGCGTTTGATAAACTTTAAGTTGGTTCGCTCCAAGGCTTCATCTGGGTTTATATCGACGAATCGCGCATAGTTGATGAGCGAAAACAGAAGGTCTCCAAATTCATCGGTCTGCTTGTCGGATCCCCGGTCAACCTCAGTTTTGAACTCATGTATTTCCTCCAATACCTTTTCCCAAACCTGATCTTGGTGGTTCCAATCAAAACCAATTCCTCTGGCTTTTTCCTGTATTCTCGACGCTTTGACCAATGAAGGCAGCGATTTGGGCACCCCGGCTAAGACCGATTGATTGCCTTCCTTAAGTTTTAGTTTTTCCCAATTGGCTTTCACTTCCTCCTCGCCAGAAACCACCACATCCCCGTAGATGTGCGGATGTCGGGCTATCAACTTGTCGCAAACTCCATTCAACACATCGCTGATGTCAAATGCTCCCTTCTCACTGCCTATTTTCGCATAGAAAACCATGTGCATCATAACATCTCCGAGTTCTTTTTTAATTTCATTCAGATCGCCTTGAAGGATGGCGTCTGACAACTCATAGACCTCCTCGATGCTCAAATGTCTCAAACTTTCCATGGTTTGCTTTTGGTCCCAAGGGCATTTTTCCCTCAGCTCGTCCATGATGTTCAGCAATCGTTCAAAAGCCTGTAATCTTTGATCCATGGTAGTTCTTTTGACAAAGATAACAATCAGGAATGGTTCGAATCGAATTAGTTGCAATTCCCATAGTTAACGTTACCCCACATGAACTTCGCAGATCCGCTGTTTCCCCGCGGTATTCCGGGCGCCAGTTATGCCGCGCTGGCTGTATGGTGGAAACGAGGCCATTGGATTACACGGTAAATTTTATGGCCAATAGAGTTATTTCTTCACCTTTGTGTTTATGCGTTTGTGGCTTTTGTTGATTTCCGTTGCGATAAGTACCCAACTTTGCGGGCAATGGGAATGGTCGTCGAGATTGGGTTTTGTCATTGCGCATCGACCCGTAATCAATGGATTGAACCAGGCTCATGCCAAAACCTACAATCTGTCGTGGCAAAAAAAACTGGTGAGCGAGGAATCGTGGATCCAAAGCTATCTTGGGCCCACCTTTATGGTTCAAGGGGGTTATACTCAATTTGGTTCTGACGTTTTTGGATCGGCATTTCATGTCACGCCCTCCTTGGCCTTGCCACTTTGGAGGGCCAAAGCTCCCGTCAGTTTGATACTGGGAACGGGTTTGGCTTGGCATCCTTCGTTTTTCAATGCAGTCGACAATCGGAAACAAGTGGCCATAGGCTCCCCTATCAATGCTAGTATTCAGCTGGGCCTTCAAGTTGCTTTGCTTTCTTTTCGCCGCCATCAATTGCGAGCTGGACTGTTTTTCCATCACTTCTCCAACGGCGCCTTTTCGGCTCCCAATTTGGGTTTGAATGTTCCCAGCATAAGCTTATCCTACGCGTTTTTACACCCATCGAATACAGACCAGAATCTGCCGACGAGTAAAAGAGACAAGGCTGCGTATCGGGCTCAATGGTTTGCCGCGGGCAGTTTGGGTCTCAAGGAATTGATGATCACAGGAGAAAAGAAGTACCTGCTCTCTACCGTGAGACTGGGGCGGTCTAGGACCTGGTCTGCGAAATTTGCGGGTGTAGTTTTTGCCGAATACATGAATCACCCGGCTCAACGGGTTTTGGCGCAACTTGATACCCTCGCATCTGGTTCGGGTCAGCATCAGGTTGGAATGGGAGTGGGTATTTCGAATACTTACGGCCGTTTCGCAGTTTTTATTCACACCGCATATTATCTGATCAACCCATACCGCAACAACGGATCAATGTATAACAGGCTTGGAATTCAGTATCAAGTCAGCAAAGGCTTTCATATCTTTACGGGAATTAGAAGTCACTTAACAACTGCCGATGGACTAGAATGGGGAGGAACTATTTACTTTTAACCTTGTGTGGGCTAGGGCTCTTTGCTTGTACGGCCGATGGGGGTAAATGCCTCACGTCGGCAGGTCGAACCACCACGGTGTCAATCGGTTTGAGTGAATTCCGAAAACTGACCATCCGCGATAAATTCAACGTAGAATACCACGCAGTTACCTTTGGAAATTACCGCTGTGAACTCACCTCAGGTGAAAAATTGGTAGGGGGATTATTACCCACTATAAACAACGATGGTTCTTGTTTAATCTCCAATCGGCACTCCTGTAATTGGTTGAGGTCGTACAAAGACGTTCCGAAACTTCTGATTTACGGACCTTCCCTCGATACCTTACTCTACGAAGGAGCTGGTACTTTTTCCTATGTCGACACATTGGAACCAGCGCGGACCATTTATTTGATCAGCGACCAAGCCAACGGAAATATCCGCTTGCATCTTGCAAAGGACTCTGTATTCATCAAACAGCGCACCGGTCCCGCCGATGTTACAGCTGTGGGAAGATGCAATTTTGCCTATATTTACAATGCTACTGAGGGGTTCTCGAAGTTGTGGGACATGAAATGTTCCAACATACATTTCGTGCATGAGGGTTATGCCCTTAACGAAGTGAACCCCGATGAGTCTGGAATTGTAGAGCTTTATGGCCGTGGCGATTTGCTTTATCCTGAAGGTATTCCCTGTCAGCTCAGACGCAAAGGAGCGGGCAATCTCATAACCAAACCCCGATGACGAAACGAATTATATCCCTTTTCTTCTTCTTTTTCGCTCTCCATTATCTACTTGTGGCCCAAGGAGTTTGGCAAACGAAGGTGTACAACCCTAAAATCAGGAGTGTGAACATGCACATGCAAGGCGCTGAACTCTCGGGTTTTTTCTTTGAATTGAACAATCCCAATCGCATTGTTTTCAGTTTCGATGAACTGGGCTTCGACTTTAAGAACTATCAATACAGCTTTGTGCATTGCAATGCCGATTGGACCCAGAGTTCCCTCTTGCCCAGCGAATACCTCGATGGATACCCAGAAGACTATATCAATCAGAGTTCTGCATCTTTTAATACGCTCACCGATTTTGTCCATTACGAGGTGTTAATACCGGGAGAATTTACTCGGATCAAAAAGAGTGGTAACTACATTCTTAAGGTCTTTGAGGTGGGCAATAGCGACAAACCCGAGCTGACCTTTCGATTTGTGTTGTATGAAAATCTGGCTCGGATCAAAGCCCAAATTAAGCGATCAGACGTGGTGAGCGAACGCGAGCGATTACAAGAGGTTGACTTTTCTTTTTTTCCGCCATTTGCCATCAACAATCCCTTTTTGGATGTAAAGGCGACCTTGCTTCAAAACGGCCGTTGGGATAATGCCATCACTGGTTTAAAACCCAATTTTATTCGTGAGAATGAGATTGTTTTTAATTACGATAAAGAATCTTCGTTTACCGCAGGAAATGAATACCGATATATGGATTTGACTACCATCCGGATTCAAACCGAGCGGGTGGCTCGAATCATCACCTCCGAAGGATTGACCAAAATAACAGCCATACCCGATCTACCCCGATACAACTTGCCATATTCCTTCTATCGCGATCTCAATGGCGCATTTTTAATCAGGAATCAGGACGGTACCGGATCGCCTGAAACCGATGCCGATTATGTCGAAGTGTTATTTACGTTGCCAATGGAGGCGATTAGTGCAGGTACGCTTTATATCAACGGAGATTTTACAGCCGGTCAATTCAATGAGCGTTATCAAATGAAGTACAATTACGATCGGAAGGCTTACGAATGCGTATTGCCCCTTAAACAAGGGCTGTACAATTATCAATACGTGCTAGCCAACCAAAATAAACAGGGAGCCAGCAGCGAACCCGTAGAGGGGAATTTTTTTCAAACCGAAAATAACTATATCATTCTGGTTTATTTCCGAGACTTTTCGGCCGATTTTGACCGGGTTATTGGGTGTTACACAGCCAACTCACTGCGCGGATATTAATATATTCCAAATGCAGAAGGGCTTACCGATAGCTCGAATTAGTTGGATTGAGCGGTAGCTCTGTTGTTAGACAATGGCCAATACAAGCGCAATACATGGCCATGTCCTGCCGCAATGCGCAACAATACAACCCATTTAGGTAACCATTCAACTGACCTGTCTTTTCCAAAAAGTTCAGTTAAATTGCTAACTTCCAGACCGTAAAAAAACATTTTTTATTTTTTGTGTTTCATAAAGAATATTCTAACTTTCGAATATCAAAGGTTCTATGGTAACAGAAGTATCCTCAGGCATTAAAATAAGCGTCTCTACTCAGTATGAGCAGCAGTACAGCAATCCGTCGCGAGGAACTCACTTTTTCGTTTACTACATAGACATTGAAAACCTCAATGCATTTCCGGTCAAGCTGCTCTCGAGGCACTGGATTATTTTTGACGCGCAGGATGCCATGCGAGAAGTGGTGGGGCAAGGAGTAGTGGGCAAGCAGCCTATCATTGAGCCCAATTCTCATTTCCGGTACAACTCGGGTTGCGATTTTAAATCGGCCATAGGAAAGATGAAAGGCACGTACACCATGCAGAACGAGGTTACCGGTGAGTGTTTCACGGTTCAAATTCCCGAGTTTACCACCGAAGTGCCCTTTATATTGAACTAAGCCTAGGCATTGCCAACGTCTTTTTTACCTTTGTGCGTAAACTTAAACCTTCATGCACAACGCTTTTTTCACTCCCCCGGTTGCGAAAAACGAGCCCATTTATAGCTATGCTCCCGAAACAGTAGAACGCAAAAAACTTCAAGATGCTATTGCGGTTTTGCGTTCCAAACACGTAGAAGTGCCCATGTACATTGGTCATGAGCGTGTTCATACCACCGACCGTCGACGCATGTCGCCGCCCCACGATCACCAGCATACCTTAGGGCATTATCACTACGGTACCAGGGAGCATGTGGTGAAGGCCATTGACGCCGCCCTAGATGCCCGCGCCAAATGGGCTGCCCTGCCGTTTGAACACCGCGCTACGATTTTCCTCAGAGTGGCCGACTTGATCACCGGAAAATACCGCTACCAGTTCAGCGCAGCCACCATGTTGGCACAATCTAAAAACGCATACCAATCGGAAATTGACGCCATCTGCGAGTTTGCTGATTTTTTGCGCTTCAACGTTCAATTCGCAGCAGAGATTTACCGTCAACAACCCGAGAGTTCGCCCGGTATGTGGAATAGGCTGGAATATCGTCCTTTGGAAGGTTTTGTATTCGCACTTACTCCCTTTAATTTCACCGCCATTGCGGGTAACTTGCCCATGTCGGCTGCGCTAATGGGCAATGTTTGCGTATGGAAACCCGCCGACAGCCAAATTTACAGCGCCCATTTCATCATGGAGGCATTTATTGAAGCGGGGTTACCAGCTGGCGTTATTAATTTAATCTATGCCGATGGCCCTGAAGTGGGTGAGGTAGTTTTTAATCACCCCGATTTCGCCGGATTGCACTTCACCGGCTCAACTTCGGTGTTCAAACAATTGTGGAAAACCATAGGTCAAAACATAGACAAGTACAAAACCTATCCCCGAATTGTGGGTGAAACTGGAGGGAAAGACTTTGTGCTGGCACATGCTTCAGCCACCCCAGAAGCCGTGGCAACTGGTATTTCGCGCGGTGCTTTTGAATTCCAAGGTCAGAAATGTTCAGCTGCCTCAAGAGCTTATATACCCGAGTCGATTTGGCCTCAGGTAAAAGCTCATCTCTTAAAAGAAGTTTCTTCCTTTAAAATGGGTGGTACCGAAGATTTCTCAAACTTCATCAATGCCGTGATTGACGAAAGGGCGTTTGATAAAATTAAAGCCTATATCGATTATATCAAGGCGGCTGATGACGCAGAAATCCTGTTGGGAGGAAACTGCGATAAGTCGGTGGGATATTTCATTGAACCGACCATCGTGGTTACCCAAAACCCGAAGTTCAGAACCATGTGTGAGGAGATTTTTGGTCCCGTGATTACCATTTATGTGTACCCTGATCAGGATTTCGAGCAGGTTTTAACCTTGGTTGACCAAACCAGCGATTATGCGCTTACAGGCGCCATTTTTGCCAATGACCGATACGCCGTTAATCAGGCTACCGATAAGTTGGTCAACGCTGCGGGCAACTTCTACATCAACGACAAACCTACTGGTGCCGTTGTTGGGCAGCAGCCATTTGGCGGAGCCCGCGGAAGTGGAACCAACGACAAAGCGGGTTCTTACCTTAACTTGCTCCGCTGGGTTTCGGCCAGAACCATCAAGGAAACTTTTGTGTCTCCAACCGATTACAGATATCCGTTTCTTGGTTAATAGCCATTTCTCTGGATGATTAAAACAGGCCTGGCTTAACGTTGGCGAGGTGGTTTAACGATGCTAACTAGGTTTAGCGCTCGCTGATACCTGAGGATTAACAATTGGAACCACCAAAAGGGCCTCGGTTAACGCAGCATTATTCTTTTTTACTCTTGAACAGAGGGCAAATAAAAAGGGCCGCATCTCTAAGGTGCGGCCCTTTGTGTTTAAAGGCGGAACGGTTAAGGTATGATAAGCATACCTCAGCTGCGCCCAGCTTATTGAGTTTAGTTGGCGCTCAAATACTCAGCAACCCCTTTGTGATCGGCTACCATGCCACTCTTGCCAGAATTCCAGTTTGCAGGGCAAACTTCGCCTTTGGTCTCCAAGAAACTTAGCGCGTCTACCATGCGAATGGCCTCGTCGATATTACGACCTAAAGGAAGGTCGTTAACCAACTGATGGCGAACCACGCCGTTCTTGTCGATCAAGAATAGCCCGCGGTAAGCAATCATCTCGCCGGTGGCGGTTAGCTCGCCGTTTTCATTGTAGTCGTAATGACCATTTAATACATCGAAATTGGTTGAAATGGTTTTGTTGGTATCGGCAACAATGGGATAGGTTACACCCTTAATTCCACCGTGTTTTTTGTCAACTTGCAACCATCCCCAGTGCGATTGTTCCGTGTCGGTTGAACAAGCTACAACCGCTACGCCGCGGCTTTCAAACTCGCCCAATTTCTCCTGAAAAGCGTGCAATTCAGTTGGGCACACAAAGGTGAAATCTTTGGGATAGAAAAAGAATATTACGTACTTCTTGCCCAAGTACTGATCCAATGAAAAGTTGTCAACAATTTCATCACCACCTACAACAGCTTTTGCTGTGAACGATGGCGCTTTTTTACCTACTAATACTGCCATTTTTACTGTTTTGAGGTGCAAAAGTAAGCAGGTATTGATTCGCCTCGACGGTCCGATTCATAGATTCTACTTATACCGCTATAAGGAAAGGTTTTTCTTTAGTGATTTGCGATTTAACGGCTCGGTATATACGCCGTGAGGTGAGCTGTTTCGGCACCGCATGAATCGATTGAGATGAAGGGGGGATCAACGAATAGTGATTCGACAGCAAGTCCAATATAGGTCTGGAAACCGCTTTGGTGCATGCATCTACCTGTTGTCAGGTGTCAGACCACTATCGTCTCTCTTCCGAATCAAAACGAAGGGGTTTATCTTGGGAGGATGGGCTTGTCATATAAGACCAATGGGGAAATCTTTTCAAGTGCTGGACCTCGGGCGGTCAGATAGCACTCCCGCGCCGCTCTGCCATCACATAATAGCCAAATAGGCGAGGGCACTCCCAACTACAATACTGGCCAATTTGAAAAGATTAAATCGGTGACCTTCGCCACTTTCAAAAAGTATGGTTGTCGAAACGTGCAAAAATATACCTACCACCACACCAGTCGACATTTGGTAGAATTGACTGGAGAGATCCTGAAGAACCTGCGACCCAAAATAACCGGTAAAATAACCTACAGGTCCTGCAACGCTGAACGCCAGGTAGGATAATAGAATGGTGCGCCTCTCGAGGCCCGACTGAATGAGTATGCTCATCAGGGTGATGCCCACCGGTATGTTGTGAATCGAGATACCCGCTACCAGTCCGAAACCCGAGTCAACATGATGGGCATGGCCTTGCGAGAGGGGTAGACATTCCAAAAAGCTGTGCAAAACCAAGCTGATGATTAGGGCTATTGGGAAATGGCGTTCGTTTTTGCTGTGGTGGTGAAAATGTCCGTGTTCTATACCACCCGACAAAAACTCGAGCAACAACTGGATCACAAAACCCGCCAATATGGAGAATCCCGCTACTTTTGGTGCATCGGCGTACACTTCGGGTATGAGGTGAAGCACGGATAATCCCAACAGGTAAGCCCCGCTGAAGGCCAAAAGCAACTTAATGCTTTTGCGCGAGGTTGGCCTAACCTTCCACACCATAATTCCGCTGATCAGGGGAACAATGAGTAAAACAATGGGTGCTATCATGATCAGGGCAATACGCTTTTAGCTACTAAAATCAATCGGGGTGAACTGCTCGGATCGAAAGTACTCAAATTGTAATCTCCGAATACATATTTTAATTCAAATCCCGTCAATCCCAACATGCGTTCGAAGTCCGATCGCTCAAGGGCTTGCACACGCTCCTGAAAATGAAAGGATTTACCCATGTCGTCAAAACGAATGTCCTTAATAATACTCCCGTCTTCCAATCGCTTTTGAATGCTGAAATGGATTCCATCTACCGTAAGCGACTCATCTATTGGAAGTTTGCTAAGTACCGGGCTTGTATTCAGGAAATCAATTACCAGCGTTCCGTCCCACTGCAACATTTTTTTGCAAGAACGCAGCACTTTTAAATTGTCCTCTTGGTGATTGAAATAACCAAAGCTGGTAAACAAGTTGAGAATAAAACGAAATCGATCGGGATATACTTCCCGCATATCGTGCACGGCAAAACGCAAATTCTCGTTTGAATGGGTACTGGCCTCCGCAATATTCGCCTCCGACAAATCCAATCCAGTAACCCGATAACCCTTTTCGTTGAGGTAGA
>DASUEB010000173.1:0-5583 GCA_036275295.1 Luteibaculaceae bacterium
TTACGGTTATTTCAGATACCTTAGACGAGGCAATTTCCATTGCTCGAAATGTTAAAAACAAACTTAAAGTAGTTTCTTAATTATGGCTGATGTTCAGATAATTATGGGTTCAGATTCCGATCTTCCCATTATGAAAGATGCTGCTCAAGTACTCGATGAGTTGGGAGTAACCCATCACGTTACGGTTATTTCTGCGCACCGAACCCCAGACCGTATGGTTGAATTTGCCAAAAACGCCCATCTAAAAGGTGCCAAGGTTATCGTGGCTGGAGCTGGTGGTGCTGCCCATTTGCCCGGTATGGTGGCCTCCATGAGCCCGCTTCCAGTTATTGGGGTACCCATCAAATCGTCTAATTCTATCGACGGTTGGGACTCTGTGCTTTCCATACTCCAAATGCCAGGCGGGGTGCCTGTAGCTACCGTAGCCCTCAACGGGGCTAAAAACGCCGGAATTTTAGCCGCTCAAATTGTGGGTGCACATGATGTGGCCATCCGAAACAGAATAGTTCAATACAAGGAGCGTCTCAAACAAGAGGTAGAACGAAAAATAGAGGCAATTGAAACCGCCGGATACAAACAACATCTCGCAACCCTCAGTCACAAATGATCAAGAAAATAGCACTGGCCCTTCTAGCCGCCTTGGTTGTCATTCAGTTTTTTCAGATTGATACTACCAACCCCCAAACCGACCCTTCAAATGATTTTCTGGCTAAAATGAAGCCCGAACCAGAGGTGGCGAACCTCATCCGATCGGCTTGCTACGATTGTCACTCCAACGAAACGCAATACCCGTTCTACGCCAAAATCAATCCCATCGGCTGGATCCTGAAAGATCACGTAAATGAGGGTAGAGAAGAGCTGAATTTTTCAAACTGGACCTCCTATACCTTGAAGCGCATGGATCACAAATTGGAAGAGTGTGTAGAATTAATCGATAGCGGAGAAATGCCGATGGAATCGTATACCTGGATCCATGGCGAGGCCAAGTTAACCAACGAACAGCGCGCTAAACTAGCCGCTTATTTTAGCTCCCTGCGCTAAACATGAAGTCCTTCAACATACCCGATTTTTATCGATCTGATTTCATATCTAAAATCAAAACCGAGCGAAAAAAAAGCGATCCGCGCAAACAAGATTTTTCGCCTACTGAGATCCGGTTGAAGGGCCTCACCCTAATCCTTGCCCGGCACTTCGGCTTCTGCTATGGAGTAGAAAACGCCATCGAAAGAGCTTATGCGGCCCTTCGCGAAAATCCGGGTAAACGCATCTTGCTGTTGAGTCAAATGATTCACAATCCAGCGGTTAATGCCGACTTGCAAGAGAATGGCATCGATTTTATAATGGATACAGAAGGCAATCAGTTAATTGCATGGGACGAAGTTAGCCATAACGACGTGGTGCTCATCCCCGCCTTTGGAACCACCATCGAGATTGAACAACTGCTCATTAGCAAAGGTATCGACATTCAAACCTACAATACCACTTGTCCATTTGTCGAGAAGGTTTGGAACCGCTCGGAGAAGCTCTCTACCGACCGGTACACCATCATCATTCACGGTAAACCCAATCACGAAGAAACGCGAGCCACTTTCTCACACGCCTCGTCTAACGGCCCTGCCGTGGTGGTTAAGAACATGAAGGAAGCGGAGTTACTCGCCGATTTCATGAGAGGAAAGCGCCCCATCGAAGAGTTCTTACCTTTATTTGGCAAACAGGTCTCTGCATCTTTTGATCCCAAAACCGATTTGAATCGGGTGGGCGTAGTGAATCAAACCACTATGTTGGCCTCTGAGACACAGGCTATTGCTGATTTTTTTAAATCGGTTATGGAGGAGTTGCACGGCAAAACGGAGGTAAAGCATCACTTCGCCGATACGCGCGACACCCTTTGTTATGCCACCAACGATAATCAGCAGGCCACGTTTGAATTGCTCAAGTCGGCTCCTGATTTGGCCATTGTAGTAGGAGGATACAACAGCAGCAATACCTCTCATATTGTTGATTTATTGGCTGAAGCTTGTCCGACCTACTTCGTAAAAGATGAAAACGAGATGGTCAGTGCCGGCGAGATCCAGCACTTTAACTATCACTCCAAAACCCTTTTGCGCACCAACGACTGGCTCGCCCTAAACAAACCCTTGCGGGTGGTTATTACCAGCGGAGCTTCATGCCCAGATGCCGTTCTTCAAGCCGTAATGTTTCGCCTGATGTCGTTTTACCCCGATATCGACAGGCAAGAATTAGATCGCTGGATCGCGGAAAAGTTCCAGTAAAAATTTAACCCCAAGCACATGTCTTTTTGCCTTCTTCGCTTAACTAAAGCGATGTGGGATTTTTTTCAAAGGTTTGCGCTTGTAGATTTTTCTACCCAACGGGGTTCGGTTCCGATACTTGCCATTGCCTTCAATACGAGGCGCTTGTTCGTTTATTTTCTGTTGGCGTTTACCCACGTATTGAACAGGTGTTTTAACACCTCCAATTCCGATTCCCAGTTTGATGGATCCAAACAAACCGTTTATGGGGTCTTCCACCGAGGGAGTGAAACCTACCTCTGTGCGCAAGGTAAAGGAGAGAAGACTTTTAAATCCATAAGAATTACTCAAATATCCCAGACGAAAGCCATACGGAGTGTAACGTGGTATAGCGGGAAGGATTTCTCCATTGGATCCCAGTCTATTGGCAGGAATAAATGAAGCGGTCTGGCTCCAGGCATACATCACATCGGCGTAGACCATTTTCTGAAACCCTTTACCTCGTATTGATCCGTCTTCAACTTTACGAAACATCCGGCCCAGCTGGGTTAAAGAGCCACCTGCGTAGATCACTTGTGCATCCAAACCCGTATATCCCAGGGTTCGATTTCGGTTGAGTATAAACAGGTCTCGCTGACTGTATTGGGCCCCCACTCGGATACCCCATAGCCTCGCCTTTGCACCAGCTTGATTCTCGTACGATGGCCATTTCATGCTGCCATCCTCGTCCTTCGACAGTATCTTGCTGGTTCGGTAGCGATAGGAGGAGGTTTTACTCTGCTTTTTAACGTAGTACGTGTAGTCTGCATCAATCTCTAGAAAAGGATTGAAATCCGATTCAGCGCAGGTGGCACATCGAACTAAAGGGCCGAAGGGTTGCGCTTGGTCAGGGTGCAGAAAGGGTAGGCTGCTGCTGGCGCGAAGCTGAATTTCTCCGCTTCGATCTGAGCGATATCTCAAATTTATTTCAGGCGTTAGGTTCAAGCCCAAATCGTACCGAACTGCCGCGGGAAGGATGCCTATTTGCAAGCGGGGAAGTCTGTACAAGTTATTGTCAACCAACGCATAGCCATCTATGGGTTGCGCAGCGAGCGCTGCACTCCACATCCAGAAAGCCATTGCCCAAAAATACCTCATCATCAATCCGGAATTACCGCGTTGATACGCTGTTGCACCCAATCAATGCACAAAGCGAGTTGCTGTTCTTTGCTCAACTCGCTATTGTCAAGTAAAATGGCATCATCGGCTTGGCGAAGGGGATCTAAGGCTCGATGCGTGTCCTCAAAGTCTCGGTGGTTGAGGTTTTCTAAAACATCGATATAGCTTCCCTGCTGGCCCTTTTCTTTCATTTCAAGCAGTCTGCGTTTGGCGCGTATGTCGGTGCGCGCGGTTAAAAACAATTTCAGCTCGGCATCGGGAAAAACCACCGTTCCGATGTCTCGCCCATCCATCACCACACCTTTTAACTTGCCTAAATTCTGCTGTAGTTCAACCAATTTCTGACGAACTGCCGGTAGTTTACTCACCGTGCTGACCATGCGACTCACCTCCATGGTGCGAATTACTTGCTCCACATTCCGTCCATTTAACAGCGTTTCACCCAAATGCGTATCGGGATGATATAAAAAACTGACATCTAGCGATGGCAGTGCGCGGAGAAGAGATTCTTCGTCGAGGTGGCCGTTTTTAATCCAGCCTTGCTCCAAAGCATGCAAGGTCACGGCCCGATACATGGCGCCGCTGTCTATGTAGACGTAGTTCAACCTCTCGGCCAGGTCTTTGGCAAGCGTACTTTTACCGCAAGAACTAAATCCGTCGATGGCAATGTTGATCCTTTTCGGCATGGATTATTTTTTGCCGAAGGTAGCAAGGTTTGTTGTGATAGAAAAATGATGCGACGATCCTGCTAAATGATAAATGGCGCGGGCGTATGAGAACTCAAAGCGCTTAATGCGCATTCCAAAGCCATAGCTTATGCCACTTCCCCGGGGGCGGGCATCAATTTTAAGCTCCTGCCGACGGCGGTAGTTGTATCCAAATCGGATGTGAAAATTCTTGCTAAACACCAGCTCCGTTCCTCCGTAGATATGTCGAAACAATCGGTCGCCAAATCCCGGGCGCTCCGGTGCACTAATTTGACCGGTTAAAGGATCTAGTTGACCCGCGGTCGATGGATCGGTGTATGACAGATCCCACTGGGTGAGTTGGTCAGCTACCAGCGAGAATCGGAGCGGAGATCGAGCCAATTTTTTCGATAACCCAACGGATAAGTCAAAAGGCAAGCGGCCTTCTAAACCCGCATAATCCTGTAGTATAGCGCCTGCATTACTCACCATTACCGTGGCTCCAAACAATCGCTTTTCGTTGTAATACGTCATCGAGAAATCAGCCATAACGGCCGATGATCGATAGCTCTCCAAGCTGCTCTGAACCCACTTAACTTGGCCACCAGCTCGCAAGTTGGAGTCGAGAACCCACGTTATTCCACCTTGTAAAAGGATTTCGTTGGCCTGGAAGGTACCCGTTTGCTGGAAAAATTCATTCGTTGCCCCAAATTCGCCATAGTTGAAGTACCTGATGCCACCTGTGATAACGTAGGGTTTGTCTTTCAACGCATACGCATAACCGATTTGACCGCCGTTGATGTCCCCTAAGAAGTTGAGGTAATTGAAGGAAAGATGGTTGTGTAACCGCTGAGAGGCCAGCGAAGGAGTGAATAATGCCAGATTGAGATCGCTGTCTTCAATGGCAGTAACCCTGCCACCCAGTGCCGCTTCCCGCGGACTAAAACCCAGTTGAAGTGTCCTGAAACTGCGGTTTGGCGCCTGCGCCCATGACTTCGCACTCAGTGCGGTAAATACAAGAAGGCACAAGGCGAAGCGTTTTTTCATCTCAAGGGATATGGACCAAATGTAAACAATAGCCTGTAAAACGAATCATCTTGGCAATTATTGTATGCGGTTTGCCCCCATTTCGTGGGTTTGCTAGTACGGCTTCGATCAACGTTTCCCGCATACCTCCGATCGTTTGAATCCAGTTCCAAACGGTCAGACCGTTGCACAGATCTGGCGGGCCATTGATAATTAACAGCTATGCAGATTTGCCTCAACATATCGCCTTCGGCTAAAGGGCAATTCACGCCATTGAGGTTCCGTTGTTAATCTCTCCTTTCAAGCATTAGCGCAAAACTATTCAAAAGGTTGGCGCTCCCGCATATTTTTTGCAAGTTTGCCCCAGCAAACCATGGGCATTAAAAATTTACTTCGCAAGATACTCGCCACTTTGGGCATTGATCTCACGCAAAACATGCGTTATGATCGACTCACCAAGG
>DASUEB010000174.1:0-6486 GCA_036275295.1 Luteibaculaceae bacterium
TTGTGAATGTTCACTGCAATCGAGTTCAAGAAGAAATTAATAACCACTCAACCGATTTATTTTCGACACAAGAGTTATTGGCCATTTGGAACGAAGGTAAACGAATCGATATTGATGCATTTCAGGGATGTGATGCAAAACAAGGGGCATTCGCCAAATACAATTTTATTTAACTATGGGACCTAGAATCATATCTTTTAACTCTGTTGGTTCTTCTGATATTGGATTTATCTCTGTTGCTCAGGAGAACATCGAAGTACCATTTGAAATTAAACGAGTTTATTGGACCTACTATACTCCTCAAAGTGTAGTGAGGGGTGGTCATGCCAACATTGGAAAAGAGCTGGTTCTGGTGGCCGTTGCAGGTACCATTAATGTTTCTGTTGAGGATATATACGGGAATAAAACTGATTTTTTACTAGATACACCCAGCGTTGGACTTTATATACCCAAGCTTTGTTGGCACACTATGAAATATTCGCATAATGCCGTCCAAATGGTGATGGCATCCAATAATTATTCCCCAGAAGACTATATCCGGGACTACCGCGTTTTTCAGTCATTACATGCTAAATAAGACTATTTGTGTAGCTGGTAGAACCCAAATTGCCGTTGACGTTCTTTCCTTACTTGTAAAGCGCTACTCTGATACTTGCGAAATATGGGCTTGTCCCAGTACCCGAGACACGGGTGTTAATGGTTGGCAACCGTCGTTTCGATTTCATGCCCATAGAATAGGGGTTAAGGTGGTGAACTTAGAGGATTGTTGGGAGATTTCGAATCTCATTTTTCTCTCTGTTGAATACGATCGGATCCTAAAAGTCGAGAAATTTAAAGATGCAGTTTTAATAAATGTTCATTTCTCGGAGCTTCCCAAATACAAGGGTATGTATACCGCCATATGGCCCATTCTGCACGGCGATATTAGAGCAGGGGTAAGCTTGCATATAATTGAGAGAGGAATTGACACCGGTCCAATTATAGATCAGATTTCGTTTGAAATACCGAGAAACGCAACTTCCCGTGATTTATATCTTGAATTCCAAAGGAATGGGTTGAAGTTGGTGTCAGATAATTTAGACCATATCGTGAGTATTAAATTTGGTTCTTATCCGCAGAAATCCGTTGGGAGCACTTATTTTTCTAAGGATTCCATAGACTTTACTAAACTGGAAGTCCCAACGAATGCAAGTGCCTGGCAGGCGGCCTGTTTTACACAAGCATTTTCATTTCGGGAATTTCAATTACCCACTTTTAAAGGTCTTCCCATCTACCAAGCAGAGGTAACAGAAGACAAGGCGATTAACCATCCGGGCTATGTAGTCGAGGAATCTCCTTATCATTTTTTAGTGGAAACGATCGACTTCCGGCTGAAATTGAAAAAAGACCTATTCGATCAATTGATGGAGGCCGCCAGAAATGGTGATATTGCAGCAATTCAGTCTATAGAAATGGCTGGCTTTGATATCGCCCTCCGAACAACCCGTGAAGGTTGGAATGTACTCATTGTTGCTGCCTATCACAACAAGCTCGAACTTGTAAAATGGCTAATTGAGCAGAGGGGTTGGGGGGTTAATCAGAGAAATTACAAGGGTACCACCCTTTTGATGTACAGTTTTTCAGCCGCAATTCGAGACGGTGACACAGCGGTCTTCGATTACCTAGTTTCATTTCCAGAAATTGATTTGGATGCCAGAGATGACCTCAACTTACGTATTGTAGATTATGTAAAAAAACATGGTTCCAATTGTCCGACCTCTATTATGTGTTTTTTCGCTATTAATTAATAACTAATCATGTCTAATATTCCATTCTTGTCATTTGAAACCACCAATATATGGATAAAGGCCCAAATGAATGAGGCATTTGATCGCGTTTTCGATTCGGGATGGTACATTTTGGGGAAAGAGGTTAAAGAATTTGAGACTGCATACGCTAAACTAACCGGTTCGAGATATGCGGTGGGCTTGAGCAACGGTCTCGATGCTTTGCACGTAGCTTTACACATTTTAGGAGTCAAGGAGGGGGATGAGGTAATCGTTCCCTCTAATACCTACATTGCCACAGCCTTGGCAGTTACCTTTGTTGGTGCTAAACCCGTTTTCGTCGAGCCGAAATTGACTAGCTACAATATAGATCCTTTCAATATTGAGTCCAGCATAACACAGAAAACGAAGGCCATTATACCCGTGCATTTGTATGGCCAGGCGTGTGATATGCAAACCATCATGTCCATTTCTGAAAAATTCAGTTTGTCGGTTATCGAGGACAATGCTCAAGCTCATCTTGCTGCATGGAAGGGCAGAACCACTGGGAGCTGGGGTCATGTGAATGCAACCAGTTTCTACCCGGGGAAGAACTTGGGAGCACTGGGTGATGCAGGTGCCATAACTACGGATTCAGAGGACTTTTACCATGCGGCCAGCATTTTCAGAAATTATGGTTCCTCCAAAAAGTATCACAATCAAATAGTCGGTCACAACATGCGATTGGATGAACTTCAGGCAGCTTTTTTATCGGTGAAACTGAATTATCTTCGAGATTGGACGCAGGAGAGACAGCGAATTGCGTCTCATTACATCGCCAAATTGCAAGGTTGTGGTGACTTAATACTTCCTGAAATTGAAAATGGAGCTACACATGTTTTTCATTTGTTCGTGATCAGAACTCAACAAAGAGACGGATTGCAGTCTTTTTTGGCAAGCCATGGAATTGGCACATTAATCCATTATCCCATTCCGCCTCATTTACAACCGGCCTTATCCTATTTGGGTTACTGCAAAGGTCATTTTCCTATTGCTGAAGAATTAGCCGATACAAGTTTAAGTCTTCCTATTTGGCCTGGAATGACTCTTGAAATGGTAGAGGAGGTTGCGCGCAGAATTCAGGAGTTTTATGGATAGTCAAATTCTTATTTCAATAGGTATTCCAACCTACAACTCTGAGAGTTATATCATTGAAACCTTGGAGAGTGTCAGAATTCAAGAATATAAAAATATTGAATTAGTTATAGTTGACGATCGATCAACAGACCAAACTTTCGACATCGTTGAAAAATGGTTATGGTCGAGTGGTTTAACCTATTTTTTGGGAAGAAACGATCGAAATCTGGGTGTTGTGGGTACCTGTAATGCAATAGTGAATCATGTTCGCGGGGATTATTATCAAATTTTGGGAGCGGATGATATCATTTACCCACACAAACTGAAAAATCAACTCGATCTTTTCAAAAGGCAGTCAGAACAATGTGCAATGGTATTCAGTAATGTCGATGTAATTGATGACATTGGAAATTTAATTTGTGACGATTACTTTGCCGAGAGAAATTATGATGCCTTCAGCATGCCCAGTGGACAAATTTTTGTCGATTTACTGAGAGAAAATTTTATTCCGGCCGTTGGAGTACTCGTCAAAACGAGTATTGCCAAAAAGTTTATGCCATACGATGAAACACTGGCCTTTGAGGACTACGATTTATGGTTGAAATTGGCGAAAGATCATCTTATTGTTCATTGTCCGATCAAAGCGGGTGCCTATCGCAGAAGAGCGGGTTCTATCATGCATCAAACGAAAAGCAGATACGAAGTGATGGCTTCGACGCTGTTTTGTTTGACCAAATACGAGGGTATAAGTGAGATAGGCGACGATTTGATTGCCACCAAGATATACAATCTTACTCCCGCATTGTATCGTTTCAAACATCGAAGTGCAAAACACTGGGTGAAGGAAATGTGGTTGCGCCGTAAAACGGTGAAATCAACGGTTTATTTAATCATCTCGATTCTTGGAATTCCTTTAAGGATGCTGAAATGAGAGTTTTTCACGTTCTCACTCATTTCTTGCCTTCTCAAATCGCTGGAACTGAATTATTTGTTTTCGCACTCCATTCAGGGCTTTTGGAATTGGGTTATGAAGGCGGAGTTATAATTCCCGATTTACAAAATCAGGGCGACAAAGAAGGTTTTTACCAGGGCGTCAGGGTACTAAAGTTTCGACAGCGATTTGAACCCAATCAAAATATCATTTCTCAACCCCATAAGGAGGATTTAGATGAATTTAAAGCGGTGCTGATAAATGAACGGCCAGACTTGCTGCACTTTCATGAGATTTCAGGTAATAGGGGTGTTTCCATGAGGCATATAGAGATTGCATCAAAGCTTGGAATACCCTTCGTTATTACTTTTCACTTGGTAGGATATCTATGTTTTAGTGGTACTTTGATTGAGGGAAATAAAACGCTGTGCGACGGAACAATAGGCATAACCAAATGTGCCGCCTGCAACCTTTCACATCGCAGAGTTTCTCCAGTTTTAGCGCAGCCTCTGCTTTGGTTTTCGCTGATTTTGAGGCGATGTAAAGTTAAACTGTACGGTCGTTTAGGGCGAGTGGGAACCGCCGTGAGCATGGCAGAGCAAATCGGACTACATCAAACCAGATTAAATCGTTTGCAAGACCTTTCCGAAAAAATAATTGTCCCAACCAACTGGTATCGTGAGATGCTAATGAAAAATGGCTTTTTGGAAAGTAAAATCAACGTTATAACTCACGGTGTTTTCTCCACTGGACAGCGTATCCAAACCATTCAGCCACGTAATGATAACAGCCTCAAATTACTCTTTATTGGACGTGTCCATTGGTCTAAGGGTTTATTGGTTCTGCTCAAAGCCTTAGCAGAAGTATCGCGTCAAGACATTAAACTGGATATTTTTGGTCCTCATTATAACGATGGATACTACCGTGAGTGCATGGATGCGTCAGCCTTGCTCGTAAACGTGAGTTGGCGGGGTACTATTCCCGCTGGTGAAACAACATCAATCATGCGGCACTACGACTTCCTTTGTGTTCCATCGATGGTGTCTGAAACAGGCCCTATGGTAGCTTTAGAAGCATTTTCTGTCAATTTGCCTGTAATTGGTAGCAACGTATATGGTTTGAATGGTTTATTAGCCGATGAGAAATTCGGTTTTTTGTTTGAGCGTGGCAATCATCTTCAATTGGCCGATCGTTTGGAGCATTTAGACACGGGAAGTAAGTTTATGTCGAGTGAAATACCCATTCGGTCATTTAAAGAGGTCATTCGAGATCACCACGAACTTTATAGAAATTTAAATTAAAATGCGTATTCTTCTCGTAATGGACCCGGGTATCATGGTTCCTCCTAAGGGCTATGGCGGTCACGAGCGCTTGGTGGCGATGTTTGCGGCTGAATACCGGCGTTTGGGCCACGAAGTTCATTTGTTGGTCACCGAAGGCTCTGAGGTGGAGGGTTGTACCATCCATCCCTTGGGTATAGCGGGTTTTCCGCCCAAAAAAGCCGATGCACGGCGGGCCGTATTCAGGGCGTGGCGATTTTTGTGGAAACACCGCCATTCTTTTGATTTGGTTCACAATTTTGGTCGATTGGTATATCTCCTCCCCATTCTCCATCATCCCGTTCGCAAGATCATGACCTATGGCCGTGAGATCAGTCAGCGCAACATACGGGTGATAAACACCTTGCCCAATCGGAATTTGGTTTTTACGGGGTGCAGCGCCGACCTCATCAGCCGAATTGAACCCAAGGGCCGATGGGAGGTCGTGTACAACGCGATTCCGTTTGATCAATACACCTTAAAGACAGATGTGTCACCCGATGCTCCTTTGATGTTTTTGGGCCGAATTGAGCGCGTAAAAGGGGCGCATACGGCCATAGAGGTGGCCCTCAAGACAGGTAATCGACTGAT
This sequence comes from Luteibaculaceae bacterium, assembly GCA_036275295.1. GTDB lineage: Bacteria > Bacteroidota > Bacteroidia > Flavobacteriales_D > Luteibaculaceae > DASUEB01. The sequence continues at coordinate 5,724 of DASUEB010000174.1, forward strand.
ATTGGCCGGTAATGTGTCGCCCCTGCCTGAGGAACAGGTGTATTTTAAAACCCTCATTGAGCCGCATATCGACGGCGTGCAAATCTGTTACGTCGGCGCTTTGAACGATCAAGAAAAAAACCATTGGCTGGGTCAGGCGAAGGCCTTGCTTTTTCCCATCGAATGGAACGAACCCTTTGGTATGGTAATGGTGGAGGCCATGGCCTGCGGAACTCCTGTGATAGCTTATCGCAGAGGCTCGGTGCCCGAGGTAGTTGATGAGGGCATAACGGGCTACAAGGTTTCTTCACTCCAACAGATGGTATTTGCCATTGAAAATCTGAATCTATCCCGTCAGCGCTGCCGCGAGCAAGCTCAAATGCGTTTTGATACCCCTGTTATAGCCGAACATTACTTACAACTTTTCCATGCTTAAAATACTGAAGCGCCTTTTCCCAGCATCTTGGAAGCAACGCGTTAAGAATCACCTCGGCGTTCCGTCGATGAATGCGGGTCTCCTTCACCTTAAAAATATAGGCTTTCAGCCGGCAGGGGTGCTCGATATTGGTGCCTATCACGGTGAATGGACGGTCGATTTCTTGCACGTTTTTCCTAACGCCTCGGTGTTAATGATCGAGGCACAACCTGCCAAAGAAAAGACCCTACAAGCCATCTCAAATAAATTTCCTCAGGTTCAATACGAAATGACTTTATTAGGGGCCCACTCCGGCGACAAGGTGCATTTCTATACCAACGAAACAGCGAGTCATGCCGTACTGGCTGC
>DASUEB010000175.1:0-34785 GCA_036275295.1 Luteibaculaceae bacterium
ACTTCAGCGTGGACGGTAGCGGCACCGCAAACGGCGAGCAAGCGTTCAACTATGGTACCGAGGTGTCATTTAGAGCGCGTTACGGCCAACCCAAACTAATTATCGAAGCAGATAACCAACGATTCTTGATCTAATGGCTGGATATGTAGCACCACAGACAGGCGGTATATTTGCCGGCACGGTTTACCTAGTAAGTGGCACCACAGGGAGTGTCACTTACAACGCCGTGGTGTACACAATCGGCCAGCAGTTCACGGGCGTCGATGGCGTTCGCAACTACACCGCTACGGGTGACGCGTTCGCAGAACCGATTGCGGCCATCCGATCGTTGGATTTGGAGTACGACTTAGCGCCAGGGGATAAGACGTTTAATGAAACCCTAGCCGTTCGATCGATCAACGTAGAGCAGAACTTAGCGCCTAACGAAAAGACCTACGATCAGACCCTTGCCATTAGGTCGCTGAATGTCGAGTACATCCAAGACCAAGTTACGCAAATAGTAACGGAGACCAACCGAAGGCTATCGCTACGCATGGAGTACACGGACGGCAACATACCCACTCCAACGATCATCAACGGCGGTACACTTACGGGGTTAATTCAGCAAGCCATCAGCGCTGGTCAGATTGCGCTTTTTAGAAAAGAAAATAACCCGACAGGAACGTGGACAAATGAAACATCGGGAACCGCTGACAGGTTCATCAAATACGAATCGAACATAACCGATTCTAATTTGATCCGTCAACTGGGATTCAACATTGAGATCATCCAAGAAACAGCTACTAACTTCCGATTCCGTGTACGTCCTTTAAACATAACTACCTTCGACATTACCTTAACAGGGCAACCAGCTGAAATGGGAATATCCGGTGCCAATGTGTTTACTAGAAGCTACACCGGTGTGTTTGACAGTATGTCAGAGTTAGTGGTACAAGGCAACGTAGGCACCACATTCCAACGAATCACCATAAAATTAACGCCATGAGTTGGGGAGAGGTATTTAAAAAGGACATATTATTTATCGACGAGCGGGTAGCTGATCCGAATAATCCCGACGTAGGTCCGAACCCATTTCAAACTTGTGGCCTTTGTTGTTACGTCCTAGCAAGTGTAACTAGTGATGACCCACTTGTAAACGACCAAACCAGCTATTTGGAGTTTACCCCGATCACCTTACCCACCGTCATAGTCTTAAAAAAAGACGGCAATTTTGTAGCCAACCTCAACGACAATACCTACGGAACGTATTTCGGGAATCTACGCGTAAAAAACAACATGAAGCCCGTGGGCTACCTTGTTAACTGGAGGCTAGTCTTATTGGCATTTGGTGAGGGGGATTACTCGGTTGAGTTCACTATCGGTCAACGCGTGGTTGAATACCCATCGGTTTGTTTGAAGCAATACCACATTTTGGACGCCGACGAGACAGTGAGAATTGAGTGGGTGACCAATTCGATCATAGGCGACAAAGACCAGCGGTTAACGCGCGATTTTGTGGGGTTAAATTGGTACAATCAAATCCGACTATGTGATTCGATTTTCGGAAAGCGCCGAGCGCCGTTTGAGGTAGAAAGCACGCGTTACAACAACGGCTATGAGCGCACGATAAGAAAAGAATTCAGGGAAGAATACACCCTGACCATCCGCAAATTGGACATCGACAAACACCCGATTTTGCTTTACGACACCTTAATGGGTGATGATATCATCATTACCGATTACAACGCAGGCAACAACAGCGGCAAGTACACGTCGATTGAGGTGGAGGTAAATGGAAGTTACGAGCCAAACTATTCGGGTAACATCCCAGCACCTGGACTTGAATTGACCTTTGTAGATAAGTATTCAAACCGCCGTAAACGATACCGATGAACAGAAAAGTAGACTTTCGGCTTAGAAGCAATCGCGTGGTGATTGATACGGACAACGCCTTTACGTTGCCTTGCGCGGTGATGTGGGATGGTGATCTTGTGGTTTGGAATACATCAGTCGAAGCCAACAAAGGAAAGTTGCTGGGTGTTTTAACCGAAGAAGATTTGAGGTATAAAACCATCGTTACCGAGGGGATATTTCCAACGACCCTTCCCGATGGTGACTACTACGCCAACGCAACCGGTCAGATCGTAAACGCGCTACCCGTTGGATCTTTTTTTCACCAATTGGGATATGTTAAGGGAGGATTTTTTTATGTTTACTCAGGGGGCGTTAACCCAGCCGCCGTTGACCCCGCAAACTTTTATGGATCATGCTGTTAACCCGCTATACCTTTAACCCAGTTGCAAAGACGGTGACCTTGTTTGAGGTCATTCCGTTGGAATTAATCAATTCCATTTTTAACAAAACGGCGGGCGTTCCTATTTACACCCCCGCGATTGCAGGGCGTAATGCAACGGTTAGTTATTCGGGTTATTCTACCATCATTACCTTACAATTTGACACCTCCCTTCAAAATGCGACCGATGATCTGAAGATTGAAGTTTGCCGTGAAGAATTTCAACCATTAATCGGGATTTACGGATCTTTGGTTACAACCGAGCGCAGCAATCAGATCCAAACGCGCTTTGACAAATCACTTGCGGCCAATGACGTAACCTTTACAGCCAACGGAGGCACGAACACCCAGCCAGCAGGGGCGCACATCATTCAAATCAATTCAGGTGCTGGCAACGGTCAACCGCTTTTGGTAACTGGCAAAACAATGCTCTACACCAATGTGCATAGTAATTACGCCACGTTTGGTTATGGTGTAAAAGTTCTACCCACGGCGGCGGCTGACTACCCTTGGATCGGACCTTTCGATCCCGTGACTGGTTCAGGGTTCAGGATCGCTTATCGGACCACTGGATTAGCGCTGCAATATTGGCGGTCGAATTCGCTAATTTTGGAGGTATTGCAAGCTAATTTCGATTACCCTATTGACTGGTTGGATACAACCAAGCTGAACACCTTTGAGATCGAATGGGGCGGAGTTCCCTCGGCGCCCGTTAAATTCAAAGTCATAAAACCAGATGGGGGTGAGTTTGTGTTTCACACCATCCGTTACCCAAACCAGTTTCAGGTCGGTATTTTGCCATCGCCTCAACTACCCATTTCCATGGGAATTGTTAAAACTTCGGGAAACTCGACCAATATCGAGGCTTTTTCTGACAGTTGGGCGGGGGGTACTTTTTTCAGCGGTCAGAATTACAGGGATTACGACCGAAATGGTAGGTTCCTAGTTCAAGGTTCCATCCAAGCGGCTGGATTAACAACGCCCTTAAGCGTAACCGCTCACACGGTAACCCCCGGGCGTAGGTTCTTTTTGACGGAATACACCCTATCCGCTTCCAACGTCCTTTCGGCTGGGGGCGTAATAACTTGGACGGATAACGCGGCCATTGTTCGCCGCTACATCATTGGAGGTTTGACCAACCAATTTGCCTCGTCCATTCTTGAATCGCAAGAGTTTAACAATGCCCCCTTTAGAATCAACACAAACCTTGTCATCAATACCCCAGCGCTCGGCGTGGGTGGATTGCTCGTCTTTAACTTTAGCGGATATGAATCAATTATCGATTAACATTTGCACCACGGAAATCGGAGACCTTAAATACTCCGAGCTGACAGGAAGTTTTGAGGAAGTGTTTGGCTACATTGCCGAAAAGGAATCCAACGGGCAACTGGTTCAAGTCCTATCCACTAGGCTAGTGGACACCAATTAAAAAGTAGTAATCAAGCATTATGACACTATACACAGCAATATCGGATGATGACCGTATGTGCCTTCGAGCCATGCAAAACGCCCTTTTAGAGGTGGGGTTAAGTTCTATTATCGTGAGTCAGTCCGCATCGGAATTCAAAGCCACATTAACCAAAGATGCGGCGGTGATTGTGATCGACTTAATGATGCCTGAAAACCAAGGTGAAATACCAAAAATGGTCGGGGATCATTTATTCCACTACGCCAAAACGATCAATTCCGAGGCGAAAATTATCATAGTAAGCGCGATTGAAGATTACCCACTGATCGTAAACCTGTTTAATGATGGTCTTTTTGCGTTCGTTTCCAAGTCGGCGCCCGACTGGGTGAACCATGTAGTTTACAAAGTAAAGGAGGGCTGGGAAAAATACAACAAAAATTTGCACTACATTAGCGACAGGCGAGCCATACACGCCCTAGCAAGTGCCACACAACGAATGTTAAGCAGACTGGATGGAAGCGATATACCAGCTTAATTTAAAAGACCTGATCGCAATTTGCGGGTGCATATACGGAGGCATGAAGTTCGTTGAGTGGGCATGGAGAAAAATAAGTAACACGGCGGTTGACGAAGCAATGATAAAACGGGATATTAAAGAGCTCAAGCAAAAAGTAGAGGGATTGGAAAACACAATGCGGGAGTTTTCAGTCGAAGTATTACGCGCAATCAAAGACAAATGAACTGGATATTAAAAGCACATACGGACAGCAAAGGGAACCCATCGAGTAAACGCGTCTGGGGTGGCGCTACGGTAGTCTTCTCGATGGCCCTTTGCTTACTTCAACCTCTGCTTAAAAGCAGTGATTCGCTGATCGAGTTATTTCTTTACGGCGGACTGGCGCTACTAGGAACTTCAATATTTGAACGCAATGCAACTATCCAAACACCTGTCTCTGACGGAGGCAATTAAATCTTCCACGGCCATCCGTCACAAGATCAACAACAACCCATCTCCCGAAATTATCGAGCGGATGAAGTTGGTTGCGGAGAATATTTTTGAACCGGTTCGAGAGCATTTTAAAACCCCGATCGGAGTAAGTTCCATGTACCGCTCAAAAGACCTCAACAAAGCGGTCAAGGGATCCAAAACAAGTCAGCACATGACGGGTGAAGCCATCGACATCGATGCGGACATTTTCGGAAATATCACCAACAAAATGATATTTGAATTTGTCCGGGATAACCTGGACTTTGACCAGTTGATTTGGGAGTATGGCGACAAACATAACCCCGCTTGGGTTCATGTGAGCTACAAAAAACAAGGCAATCGTAAGCAAATCTTGTACGTTCGATGAACGACATCCGGCCATATTTGATCGGACTTGTTGTCGGGTTTATCCTAGGGTACTACTTTGCGCCCAGTGATACCAAAATTGAACGCGTTGAGGTTCCGACATATATTGACAGTAAAATCGATTCAATAATCAAAATTCAGCCCAAAAAACGCCATGAAGCACCTATTTACATTGATCGCTCTACTGATAGCATCGCAGACTTACTGTCAAACCGATACGGCGAAGGCATTGAGGTTATCAAATAAGGCGGCCAACCTTATCTTGCATGACCTTGAGAAAGGAGATGTTTGTTGTAAAAACCTCGATAGCTGCGAGGCCGACCTGTCAACCGAGCGACACAAGGTAAAGTTGTATGCCGAAAAGGCCAGTATCTTGCAAACGGCCAATTTGAACCTTGAAGAACTTTATCAAGCCGAAAGAAAGCGCCGAAAATGGGCCGTTGGAGGCGCAATAGCGGTAGTGATTATCAGTCTTTTAACAAAATAATTCATTTTTTTCTTGCTTTATATTGTTACTTTGTTGTTACTTTGCTGAAACAAATTAACCCCATGAACGTAAAAGTAACACAAACGCAGCAAACCGACATTTACTCTATAAAGAAAGAGGTTATGAAGGCTAGGGTAGAGGCTTTATTTGAAGATAAAAAATGCCCGACCCTAGATCGCAGTGTAGAGGAAATCTACGCCATGCAACCGCAGGAACTGATCGACCTGTACAATCAAATCAATCCTAACCTTCAAGCTGAATTATTATGACCGAAAGATTTAACAGAGCGGTAGTAAAGCTATACACCGCGTTCCACGAAGGAACTTTAGATGCAATGGATTGCAAACATTGTGCTGTGGGCAATTTATGTGACAATCAAGATTCGTGGGCAAGTAAAAGTTTTGGAGTTATTTTTGGCGATTACAATCGCGTTCCTAAAAGTTACAAATTCCATAACCCTTCAAGATATTCAAACAGAGAGCTTGTTGAAATAGAGTGTATTTTTATTTATGGGTCTTTAGACAGAAAAAACCCAATTTTTAGCAACATCATTTCAAACAATTATGTAAAATGGGGAGTTTACACCAAAAAAGAACAAAAAGAACTCCAATTCAAAGGTCTTTGCGCGGTAATTGAACACCTAGCAAAACTAGACGGTATTCCAAACCCATTTAACTTTGACTCGCTATTTAGCGATGATAAGGAAGTAGCTGAAAAAGAAATATCATTGATACTATGCTAAAACCCTCTGAAATCACCGATAAACTGCCCGTAAGCCACAGGCAGTTTGCCGTTTTACTGGCAAAAGAACTAGGAACAAACCCCGTTACCGAGCGCGTTTGGTGGGCAAACACCCGCCGACATGATCGGTTTACCAAGCAGGCCTATCACAAGTACGTGGCCATTAAAAAAATAATGAAAAGACTTGTGTAATTCATTACTTTGTTATTACTTTGTATTAATCAAAACACACCCCATGCAAGAAAGACTTAACCAAATAACCGCTCAGGTCATTGACCTACAAGGTTACGATCAGTTTTATGTGGTATCAAACCCCGAATTGTGTGCTATTCACGGCATGATTCATCCAACGGTTATGCTGATGCCGATTTCTCCTAAGTATTTCAAAAAAGCCGAAGCGGAAAGCACCGCCAAAGCAATGCCAGGCTTTCAAGCCATCAAGGCACAAGACTACCTAACCCAATTACACACCCTAATTTTGAATCATGCAAGCAATCAGTAACACCGTTCAAGCAGCCATCGACGGCGAAGTGTCAGCGCTCGAAGCGTTATCAAAACTACGCGAATGGCAAAAACAAATCGATGCTGGTATCAAAGCCATTGAAGAAGCGGCATTTATGGAGGCGGCTACATACGGTGCAAAGACGTTCAGCGCTTTTGGTAAGACGTTTACCCTAACCGATGGCCGGGCGATGTACGACTTCAAACACATTCCTGAATGGTCAAGCCTGTCATCACAGATGAAAGCCATTGAAGAAAAGGCAAAGATCGCCGCAAAGCACCACGAAAAAGGCATGATGGCCATATCGGATGACGGCGAAGTAATACCGCCTGCAAAAGTTACCTACAGCAAACCATCAATCAGCATTAAATAAACACCGTATACCCGGTGCGGTCAATCACCGGGTTAATTTAATACCTGCTCAAAATGAGTGAACGTAGAAAAGCGGCCATGGGTGCGCCTCAAAACCCAGCAAAACGATTCTTTGAATGGTCAAGCGCTGAAAAGTGTTTTAAGTACTACGACAAAGAAAAACAGGAAAATGTAATGGTCAAACTACCGTTTAAGTTCCTTTACCTCGATCAAATGATCACAGTCAAAGGTTGGTCAGAATCGCATCAAAGCGGTATTTGGTCAAACGAAGTGCCAACAACGAGCAAAGATATCTTGATGGTAAAAACCAAAAAGGGTGAGATTGCCAAAGGTACTTACAAAGACATCAAGGAGAAAGTTGTGGCAGCCGGTGCGCGTTACGTCCAGTCTGTTTACATTTTCATGCCCGACGGTGAGATTGCCAACTTGCAGCTGAAGGGATCTGCTCTTGCTGCCTGGTCGGAGTTCACCCAAAAGTCACGCCGCAGGCTACCCGACGAGTGGGTGACAATCAAAACCGTCGAGGATAAAAAGAAGGGCGCGACCAAATACAGCCAACCGGTATTTCAGTTCGACGGATCAATCACACAACTGGATGCCGAGCGAGCAGACACCTGCTTTGACATCCTAAAGGATCACTTCAAGGAGTATCTAGGCGCTCCACCTGCCGATCCGGCGCAAGCCGACCACGATGAGGTCGAGGTTGATGACCCAGCATGGTAAAAATAAAGCCCCCGAAAGGGGGTTTTTTATTGCATATACATCGGTTTACATCGATTTTACATCGGTTTTCGACCCTCTGAAAGCATTGATTTTATTGAATTCGAAGCGATCGAAGCGATTTTTTCGCAAAAAGTGGATACCCTATTAAAAAACACCAAACACGTTGTATTATATATATAATAGAAAGGTGAAAACCGATGTGATTGATGTGGGCGAAGTTGACACCAATATAAAACAATGACCGTCAAGCGGTTACAAATTTTGGGCGAAGTTGGGCGACTTTTTGGGCGAAGTTGGTTTGAGTTAATCTTTTGATTTTCAGTTAATAAGGTCGATTTGGGCGAAGTTGTTAGCCGTTTCTATGGTGGTAAATACTTTTTACATCAAAACAGAAAAAAATATTTTTTTTCTGAAAATGCCGCGCCCAACGCCCAACTTCGCCCAACGCCTAGAGCCACGTGGCTTTCAGAGGTAGTCCAACTTCGCCCAACTTCGCCCAACTTCGCCCAACGCTTAGAGCCATAAGCGATACAGGGATTTTCAACTTCGCCCAACATTTTTTTTGGTAGTTTGGGAAAAAGTATTTACTATTGCAGTATGGTAGAGGCAATACCACATATTATAAAGACATTTATTACAACCCCCGTTTCGCGTAAGGTTTCTCCTTAGGTATGCCTCACCATTTTACCTTGCCGAAACAGGGGGTTTATTTTTTTTGATATGGAAGTAACTGTGTTCAGGTCCATAAGGGATGTTGCTACCCCATTTTTTAAGCCGGTAGACTTCGTCTTTGACAGGATAAAAACTGGGGCGTCAAAAGACTTGGTTAACCAAATCAGATCCGAAAGCGACAAAGCAAAGCGCAACGAACTGAAGAAGCAACTACCATCGGTTTGCTTTAGCGGAAAGTTTGCCACCCGAAAGGATGACTCACTGATTGAACATAGCGGGTTAATTTGCCTCGATTTCGATGGATTTGATACATTGGATAAGGCTAAGGAGTATAAAGCTGAAATTTGCCTTAATCCGTTCGTTTTTGCCTGCTTTATATCCCCATCTGGTAACGGCGTCAAAGTGGTGGTTAAGATACCGCCCGATAAAAAGAACCATTTAGGATATTTCCGAGCGCTGCAAGCAAGATTTGATTCACCTCACTTCGACACAAGTTGTGGCAATCTTTCAAGGGTGTGTTACGGTTCATACGATCCGGAGATCTACATCAACAAGTCATCCGAGGTGTGGACTGAATGCGTTGACCTCACTCAAAAATCACTAGATACCGATAAGCCGGTATTGAAACTGAAATCAACCAATGAGATCATCAACCGGTTGATGAAGTGGTGGGTGTCCAAATACGGCATGATCGATGGAGAGCGAAACAAGAACACCTTCATACTGGCCAGCGCCTTCAATGACTTCGGGGTTCCAAAAAACGAGGCTTTAAACCACTGTATGCAGTTCGAGCAGTCGGATTTCAAGCAGAGAGAAATAGAACAGATCGTTAATAGTGCGTACCAAAAGACGGAGAATTTTGGATCCAAGTTCATGGATGACAATACCTCCATATCGAGAATTGAAAGGGCGATTGTTACGGGTAAAAGCATCAAAACGATCCGGCAGGATTTCCCTGAACTGACCGATGACGAACTGGAAAAGGTGGTTGATCACCTTGATGAAACAAGCAGCATCAATACATTTTGGAAAAAGACCAAGAAAGGCACCATCACCGTTTCTAACCGGAAGTTCCGGGCATGGCTTGAACAAAACGGGTTTTTCAAATACTACCCCAGTGGCACCGATAGCTTTGTTTTTGTTCGACGTGAGAATAACCTAGTGGACAATACCAACGAGAGCCGGATCAAAGATCACACTATGCGATTTTTGGATGAGATTGAGGATGGAAATGTGTGGGAGTACTTCAGCTCAAAACCAGGGCTATTTGCCGAGAGGTATCTCAATATGATCAGCTCGATCGACATTTTAACCAAACGCGACACGAAAGACACGTGTTATCTTTTTTACCTCAATTGCGCGGTTGAGGTAACCAAAGACAATATCCGGTTCATTGACTACTTTGACCTGAATGGTAATGTGTGGAAAAATCAGATCATACAACGCCGATTTGAGTTGAGTAAAAAGACAGATAATGACTTTCAAAAGTACCTCAACAATGTAGCCGGTGATGGCATCGAGGCATTTGAAACGACCTTTGGTTACATGGTTCACAACTTTAAACCAAAGCATAACAACAAAGCCATCATCCTAAACGATCAGACCATATCGAGCAACCCCGAAGGCGGAACCGGCAAAGGTATTTTTGTGCAAGGTTTAAAATCAATCCGGAACACAGCAGTGTTGGATGGAAAGACCTTTGATGATGCAAAGAGTTTCAACTACCAAACGGTATCAGCCGACACGCAGATACTTGTTTTTGATGACGTTCGTAAAGATTTCAATTTTGAGAGTAAATTCTCACTTGTAACCGAGGGCATCACCCTAGAAAAGAAAAACAAGGACGCGATAAAATTGAGCGTTGAGGATAGTCCAAAGATATTGATCACAACAAATTACGCCATTAAGGGCGCGGGTAATTCGCATGAAAGGCGCAGGCATGAACTGGAACTACGCCAATACTACGGCAAGGACAAAACACCGCGCGATGAGTTTGGGCGCGATTTGTTTAACGACTGGGATGAGGATGACTGGATGAGGTTTGATAATTACGTCATCAAATGCATCCAAAAGTATTTGCGCTTTGGATTGTTGGTCCAAAAGACCGAAAACCTCACATTGCGTAAACTAATTAGCGATATTGGGAATGAGTTTATCGAGTGGGCAAGCGACAATATCCGGCCAACGGCTAACCGGTTGGATAAAAAACACTATTACGAATTGTTTTGCCAGGAGTTCCCTGATCTTCGTAGATACACCACTCAAAACCGCTTCGTTAACATGATCGAAAAGTACGCTACCTTTAAAGGTTGGCGGTACACATCCGGACATTCGGGCGTCACTCGATGGTTCCAACTACTCGAAAAGGATCAAGAACCCGCTGAAGATGATAAGCCATGGTAATAAGACCGTACCAAAAAGAACTGGCCGAAAAGGGTGCCGATAAGTTGCGCCGGCTAGGTATTGTCTATTACACCGTTGAGGTGCGGGTGGGTAAGACTATTATAACCCTTGAACTTTGCTCACAAATGTGCTTTGATCGCGTCCTTTTCATCGGTAAAAAGAAAGGTATTGACAGTATTATTGGCGATCATAAAGCCATGGGGTATGGTTTTAACCTTACCTGTATCAACCGCGAATCGCTTCACAAGGTAGAGGGTGACTTTGACGTGGTGGTGATCGATGAGGCGCATATTTATGGCGGCTATCCAAAGCCGGGTAAATTTACCAAGGACGTTAAAAAGCGATTTGCCAAAGTTCCGATGGTCTTTTTGAGCGGCACGCCTACCCCCGAAAGTTACAGTCAGATCTTCCACCAGTTTTGGATGAGCGCTCGGTCGCCATTTAAGGAGGTGAACTTTTACAGGTGGGCAGACACCTATGTGAACAAATACCAAAGACACCTCCCCCATGGCGTGGTCAACTTTTATGACAGGGCAAAAAAGAAGGAGATCTTTGAGGTAGTAAAAGATTACATGATAAGCTACACCCAGCAGCAAGCAGGGTTTGAGGTAGAGATCAAAGAGGTGATTCACGAGGTGGATATGAAGCCTAGCACCATGCAGTTGATTGAAAAACTAAAGCAGGCAAAGGTGATCCAAGGTCAAGTTGAGGTAATCCTCGCTGACTCACCTGCAAAGGAGTTGAGCAAGGTGCATCAACTATGCAGCGGCACGGTCATTTTTGAGAGTGGAAAATCGATCGTTATCGACATGAGCAAGGCAAATTATATCCGCGACTATTTTAAAGGCAAAAAGCTGGCTATTTTCTACAAATACAAAGAGGAATTAACCGCGATCCAGTCTGTTTTGGACGTAACCCAAAGCATTGATGAGTTTAACACAACCTCAAAAAGCATCGCCCTTCAGATCGTATCGGGGAGAGAGGGTATAAACCTATCCAAAGGGGATGCCATTGTTTACTACAATATAGACTTTGCGGCGGTAAGCTACTGGCAAAGCAGGGCAAGGATGATAACATCGGATCGTAAAACCGCCGAGGTGCATTGGCTATTTGCTAAAGGAGGCATTGAGCGGGGCATTTATGAGAAGGTCATGCAAAAGAAAAACTTCACAACCAGTCATTATGTTAGAGCAACAAGTACAAGCAAAGCTGATCAAAGACCTAGAGAAGCAGGGGTATTACGTCATCAAGCTGATCAAAACAAACAAAGCGGGTATTCCCGACCTATTGGCCGTCAAAGAGGGCAAATGTAGGTTTATTGAAGTCAAACGCAAAAACGGAAAACTAAGTGAAATCCAAAAATACCGGTTACAAGAACTTGCCGCCTTTACCCGGACCGAAGTGTTTTTTGAAGGAGGCACCCTCGAATATTAGCGCATCGCAGGTGTGGGCATTTTTAACACCCGTTGGTAAAGAAGCATTTTGCCGCGCTACAATCGGCGACCTTGTTGAGGTTTGCTACTTTGACGGCACACCTTCAAGGATGATCCCGTGGAAAAAAGTGCAAGAAATGTTTGGATAAATCATTACTATGTTATTACTTAGCACCATGAAAGATCAAGTCTACAAATTATACCGCTCGCACAGGGTTACGGAAATAGCCAGTATCCTTGGAATAAGCCTCAGGGAAGTCGATGCCTACATATCTCAACTTAGAAACGAAGGAAGGGTAATGCTATGAAAGAGATCCTGGAGTTCGCAAAGTTTGCTGGTGTACCAAAAGAGGTGGTGGATGAATATTTAAGCGTTCGACCTGTAAAAATTGGACGGATGGAGTACGACAAAGAAGTCAGAGATATAGTGCTGAAACATTGCTCCGAGGTATTTGGTTCAACCATTAAAGCCACGCTGTCAAACACGCGAATAAAGCCATCGGTTGAAGCGCGTAGGGTAGCAATGTACATATTTCGCAACCACTGCCTGTTAAGCCTAGTGCAAATCGGGAAAATTACCAAGCGCCACCATGCAACGGTCATCAACATGATCGGTCATGTGGATTCATTCTTGGAAAACGAGCGGGCGTACCGCTTGAAAATGCACCAAATCGTGAACTTAATTCAAAAAGACTATGAACAACTTTTGGACGAACGTAAACAGGGAGTTACTAGGGAGGGTCTTAGCGATCAAATGCCTGCACAAATTCTTGGAACCGAAGCGATCGGGAAAGATTCAATCAACTGTCTACCCTAATGGATTTAAAGTCAATTACCTATAACCAGTTAATAACCCGCACCGCGATAGTGTTAGCCATGCTCACTTTGCTTTGCTTAATTCTTGGAATATGAAAGACCTACCAATTAAATTCAATTTCAAAGGCAAAACGATCTACACGAATCGGGAAATAGCCTTTGTTACCGAGCTAGACCCCGAAGTAACTGAAAAGAGGAAATCACTCCCTTTCGATCCTTTTGAATCAACCATTAACTACGCATTGACTGGGCTAAAGCAGTTGTTGGATTCGCCGCCAATGGTTGACGAAGTCCAGCATTTTGAGTGTGAAGAATGCGGTGGACGTGGTGAGGTGGACTGGAAATACAACGGCTTTACAAAACAAATGAATTGCCCTGTATGTGAAGGCGATGCCTATCACGAAGTAAAAACGGGTAAACAAATTCCCGACAAATACTACGCGATTAAGATCAAAGATCATGCTATGTCGGCCAAATACCTCGCGATGCTTCCTGAAGATGCGGTAATGGTTCACCAAAACGACACCCTCTCCATTTTCGAAAGTAAAGACTGCCGGATTTTAATCTCTCACAACTTAACCAATATTTACGTCACACTATGAACACCTTAGAAAATATTTTGAAACTCATTTGAAAAAAGTTTGCAGTTTTCAAAATAGGTTGTATATTTGTATCGTTAAACAATTAAAACAAAATACAATGACAACTTTAATCGAAGCAATCTCAGACGCAAAAAAAGTAATGACAGCAAACAACTTACCTTTTGCTACAATTTGGAAAACTGGTAAATCTTACGGTTTTAATTTTGAAAAACAAGCCGTTGGATTTACTACAAAAGAATACGGAGTAAAAAGAACAGTAGTTGAAGTAATTAACAATTAATATTATGACACCCAAAGAAAAAGCAGAACAAATAGTGGATAGGCTTGAAACCCATCCACTATTATTTCAAATGCCAGACCATGACGATGCTAAAATTTACGCATCATTTGTAGCAGATGAAGTTTTAAAAATAATTGACGATTACAATAAATCTGAGCTATGCCATGAAACGCTTTTGCAAGTAGCTAATGATAGATTTTATTGGACTGAGGTTAAAACTGAAATTGATAAATTATGAAAGAAACAGCAATAGATTGGCTAATTAAAAAGATTGATTTAGACAATCTAAACCCAACTCAAATTCAATGGCGCGAAGCCATAGATGAAGCTAAAAGAATGCAGAAAGCCCAAATAATAAAAGCAATGTTAGATGGTGCTTATTGCAATATGCGTATGACTAAAGAAATTGCAGAATTGTATTATTATGAAACATACGAAAAAGGGCGGTAAGCGTATTGGCTCTGGGCGTAAGAGAGCAAACTATCAAACCAAAACTATTGCTTTCCGTGTCCGTGTCGAATGGGTTGAAGTAATAAAGTCAATGGTAAAAGCTAAGGTTTCGGAGTTGTCGCAAAATAGCAGCTAACTAGCGGCTAACCGATAATCCACATCGCTTATACAACAAAAATGGACATCGAAATAGACCCCATACACTTGCCACCTCGAATAAAGAATTTTACTGAGGGGTGGACAACCAAGGACATTGAAGAAAAAGACAGCATCTTAATCATAACCAATAAGCTATTTACCCTCGACCTGAACACGGAAGAAAAGACCCTGTTTAACTACACGGGTGATATTTTCTTCTACCAAATTTGCAACGACACCTACTACGAATTTGTAGCAGGGTTTAAGCAAGGAAAAATGATCGACATCGAGCAGGTTCAACCATTTATTGAAGATTGAAATGGAACAAACAAACTGGATTGACGTAAACGAAAAATTACCAGAGGTGCTTGAAACCGTATGGCTTACAAATGGTGAAAACTGGGCCGCATTGGGCTGCCTTGTTTATACAGGCGAAGGCTTTTTCTGGGCTGAAAGCAATGGAGTAATATACGTTGAAAACGGGCAAATCGTTTCGGAATGCGAAATAGACGACCTAGACGTGAAATACTGGCAGCCACTACCTAAAATAAAACAACCATGACAAAAGCAATCTATAAATACCCGCTGGAGGTCTTACAATCCCAGCAGGTAAATCTACCCGAAAGGGCTGAAATACTATCAATTCAAGCACAAGGCGAAGTTTTTTGTATATGGGCCTTAGTAGACCCGCAGGAAGCAAAAAAAGAAACGCGAATTATCGAAATTTACCCAACTGGATCGAGATTCGTTTACCAATCGCCAAACCAAAGAAAATACATATCAACCATTCAGATGTATGGCGGTCAATTGGTTTTCCACGCATTTGAACTTTTAACCAACCAACCATGATAAAAGCAAACGAAATACCTCCTTTTGTAAAGGAACTGATGTTAAAACGTCAAGAAGAACAAGGCAACCCAAGGGATTGGAGTGTGTTTGAGAGATCACTTAAAATTAATAAAAAATCTGGTGGATTTGATTGGTATTTAACGCCTGAGCGTGATGTTTGGCATGAAGCCATTTGGCATGAAGCTATAGAGAAGGGCAACTTCCAACCCCTTTATGATTTTCACGGCTACAATCCCGAAGCCGACCCAGTTGAAAAATCGCCCGACACACCAGCTCACTACCAAAACGGGAAAATCCAGCCGATTGACTTCATAGCCGACCAAGGACTGGATTTCCTGGAGGGGAACGTAGTGAAGTACATCTGCCGTTACAAACAAAAAGACGGTATCAAAGATTTGCTTAAGGCAAAAGACTACCTTCAAAGAATTATTGATAACTTTAACCAAAAATCACCCCAAAAAGATGTCTGATAATAAGTTTGCAAAAAACTTTTTTGTTGAATTTATTCAAGAGCAATTAAACGACCACCCATTGCCTGAAGTTTTTAAAGGCATGGTATCAATGGACATAGATAAAATGACCTTAAAAACCAACCTAAAAGTAAACGGTAAGGCATACGAATGCGAAACGGTCATGAGTGTTAAAGAAGTGAAGCCATGAGTTTAATAGCTAATTTTTGGGATTTCTTCTTACATTCAAAAAAGAAAAGGTATTCGACGCATTAAATAAAACCCCTATATTTGTACTATGGCAAAGAATGCAAGAGGTCAAGACTTAAAGCGGCCAGTAGTAAGCGAAAAGCTAAAGGGTAACACCAACGCCGAGGTATGGGATGAAGAACGATCAATCGACCTTCTTAACAAAGCCATTGCCCTATCCGAATTAAAAGAAGATCAATCCTACAAGTTTGACTTCATTGGGGAGGTAGCTAGGGAACTAGGCACCTATCATCACAACCTGACACAAACGATTCCGAACAGATTTCCTCATTTAAAACCCCTTGTAACACAGTTAATTGCAAACCTTGAGTCAAATTGTTACTTCAACACGAAAAAGGGTCACATCAGAGAGGCAACAGGAATCGTTAATTTAAAGTCCAACCACGGATGGACCGACAGGGTTCAGCAAGAGACAAAGCACACGGGGTCAATATCAATCGACAAGTGGTTGAATGATAATCAAAGTACCTGACGTATATCGACCCCTTTACACCACGCAAAAGCCTATCATCCTATTGACAGGTGGAAGGGGTAGCGCAAAGTCTTTCAACCTCAACTTGTGGCTTAAACGCCTTACCTACGAAGCAGGTCATAAAGCGCTCTTGACTAGGTACACCATGACCAGCGCCGAAAAGTCGGTTATCCCTGAACTGATTCAAAAAATGGAGTTAGAAGGGGATAGCCATAACTTCGAGATTAACGCCAAAGGAGTGGTAAATAAGTTCTCGGGAAGTTCAATCCTATTTTCGGGAATTAAGACCTCAAGCGGTAACCAAACGGCCAACCTGAAAAGTATAGAAGGACTGACCACTTTCGTAATGGACGAGGGGGAGGAATGGCAGAGCGAGACGGAGTTTGATACCATCCGTCTTTCCATCCGCAAGAAAGGTATCCAAAACCGCACTGTGATCGCGATGAACACAACCAACAAAGATCACTTTGTGTACGATAGGTTTATCAAAGACACCTGCAAACACGTAGACTTTGAAGGGGTGCCAATACAGATCAGCACACACCCCATGGTAGAGCACATCCACACTACCTACCTCAACAACTTACCGCACCTTTCCGACACGTTCATTCAGGATGTTACCTACATCAAACAGACCAACAAAGACAAGTATAACCACATCATCCTAGGCCAGTGGAGGGACAAAGCCGAGGGGGTTATATTGACCAACTGGGTGAAGTGGGATGAATTTCCTAAAGAACTACCGGTATTATTTGGCCTTGACTGGGGTTTTAAAGATCAGTTTACCCTGACCAAATACGCGTTCGACGACACGAGTATTTACGCTGAAAACTTGGTCTACTTGTCAGGACTAGGCACGGATGACATCAAACGTATTGTTGCCACACACGTCAAAGACGAGATCATAATCGCTGACAGCGCCAACGCGACTGGGATCTTTGACCTTAGAAGTTGGGGGTTTAATGTGTTTCCAGCCAACAAAAAAGTACCTATTGCGTACACCTTGCAGCAGCTTCAGGACTTCCAAATTCGCGTAATTAATTCCCCACACATGGAGTATGAGCTGAACAATTATGCATGGCTTGACAAGCGGGGAGAGTACCCGATGGACGCCCACAACCACATTATTGACACGTTGAGGTACACGTATTTACATCACAAAAGAAATTTTTTCTAAATTTGTCGGATATGGGCTTAGTAGAATCCTTTTATCGCATCTTTAACAGGGTAAACAATCACTACTCTGTCTCGTTCGGCACCAATAAAACTTGGGATTACCAACGAATCCAAAAGGATGCCGCCGCCCAGTCTTTCTTAATGAACGACGCCTTGTACTCCGTCGTTGACAGAATCTCAACCGTTACATCCCAACTACCATGGAAAGCGATGTTAGGGGATGTTGAGGTAACCAACAAAAGCGATGAGTACCTTAACTTAATGTGGGAGCCAGCAGCAGGGATGAGCCGAGAAAGTTGGTACTACCTTGCATCGCTATATTGGAGGGTATTTGGCGAAGTGATTATCGTACCCGAAAAAAAATCTATTGGGTTTAACGATTTGGAGTTAAAATTACTACCGCCCTACTGGGTAACACCGCATTATTACGCTGACAATAACCCACTTTCAGGAATAAAAATCTATCAGGTCAGCGCCTATGGATTGTCAAAGCAGTACACCTCCGATGAGGTTATTCACGTAAAGAAGCAAGACCCATACTTAGAGGACTTATACAGCCAAATGGGTTTAAGTCCTTTGCAGTCAGCTCAGTATCTTATCCAGTCGAATAACAACCTTCAGGTAGCTGAAGCGAATATTTTTGAAAACCGAGGGGCGAACATCATTGTATCGGGATCCAGTGATTTGGGTTTAAACCCACAAGATAGAGTAAGACTGGATGAGGCGTTTAAAGCTAGGGTAGGCGGTGCGAGAAACTTCAACAAAGCCATCATTAGCAGCACGCCCATCACGGTCAACAAAATGGATATGTCGCCCAGCGATTTGAAATTACTGGAGGCGTACACCATGCACCTTCGTAGGATCTGCACCATCTATTCCGTGCCAGCTGAAATCTTTAACGCCGAGAATGCAGGTCAGTATAACACTCGCAAAGAAGCCATGAAAGCATTCTACACCGAGTGTATTATCCCCAACGCCAATCTGTTATTCTCGCAGATCGACATGGGATTAAAAAAGTACTTCGCAAACAAAGACTACTACCAAGTAATTGACAAATCCAAGATAGACGCGCTAAACCCCGACAAAGAGGAGCAGGTAAAAAACTGGCTTACGATGTACGAGAAAGGGGCTATATCACGGGAAAAGTTTTTGGAATTAACGCAAATGGAAGACAATGGAACGACCTATAATCAACAAGGAGCAGTTGGACAAGTCCAAGAAAGCTAAAGACAAGGCATTAAAAACAGGCCAAATCGTAAAGAAATGAGGATCGAGATACCAAAATTCGACAGTCAGAAAGACCTTTTCCGTCACCTAATCGACAACAAAAAGGAACTGATCACCCAAAAGAAGTCCATGCCGATCACCTCGGACATTGTGGGGTTTTCACCCGCGCTTAAACGCGCTGCACTCAAAGCAGCAGACAATGGGGAATTGATCTTGGAGGTCATCGCCAACCTGTCGAACTGGTACGATTCGCATCAGGATGTTATGCTTCCAGGTAGCTGGGCCAATTCCATCGCGCAAAAGGGGAAGAACATCCCCATGATTCACGACCATATCCACTCCGTGACGTCGATCGTAGCGGAAACGCTGGACGTATATGCCGCGCCTGTCAATGTATCGCTTTTGGGTTATGAATCCGACGTTAAGAGTTCCGAGGCGTTAATATTCAAGATCAAACCCATCGAGAAACTAAACCCTACCGTGTACAATTTGTACAAAATGGGATTGATTAAGCAGCACTCAATAGGCCTTCAGTACGTCAATATCGAGTTGGCGGTTAACGACCCCGACGAAGAAACGGAGTACAAAGCCTATCAAAAATATTACCCTCAAATCATCAATAAATCGGATGTCGATAAAAATGGTTATTTTTGGGCAATTAAAGAAGCTAAGATTTTTGAGAACAGCGCCGTCCTGTTTGGAAGTAATTCCATGACACCCGTTCTCACGACCAACCAGCCGCCACAAGGCACTGAAGGGAATAAGCAAAATTTATTCACTTTATCTCTTAAACCATGAAGAAATTCAATGAGTGGTTGGCGGCTAAAAGCATTACCCCCGACCAGTTTGCCGAGTTTGACGTAAACAAGCAGGCCGAGTTGTACAACGAGTACAACGACCAATTCCGAGTAAAGATCGAGGAATTGTCAAAAACCGAATCAGCCAACAAAGAGGCGATCATCGACCTTCAAAAGCAGTTGGCCAGCGTTCGTGACGAGCAATTTGAAAGCCTGAAAGCAGCTTTGAAAGAGCAAGGCGTGGAACTGAAAAAGCTACGTGATGGCGAATCTTCAAGCGTAAATTCAAAGTCTTTCACTGATCAACTGAAAGAAAAGCTACTAGCCAACAAAGAAAAGCTAGAGGCTCTTTCACGCGGTGATAAAGGCAACTTCGCTATTGAAGTAAAGGCCCCCGCCAACATGGCCTTGGGAACCAACGTGACTGGTCAGGTACCACAAGCGGAAAGAATCCCTGGATTGAACATCGTGGCATCTCGTCAAGTTCGCTTCCTTGACTTGTTGACCGCTGGTACCATCGCCGGATCGAACGTGATCGAGTGGGTGTATCAAGCCAACAAAGACGGAGCGGCCAACGTGACTGGTGAAGGTTTGATCAAAAATCAAATCGACTTTGACCTAGTGGTGGGTTCTCAAAAAGTTGAGAAAATCACCGCTTACATCAAAGTGACTACCGAGATGTTGAACGACATCAGCTGGATGCAAAGCGAGATCAACAACGAACTTACCCGTGAGTTGTTGAAGAAAGCCGAGCAACAAGCCTATGCTGGTACTGGTGTATCACCACAACTAAATGGTGTTCGCACCGTTGCTGTGGCGTTTACTGGTGGATCAGCAGCTTTGAGCGTAGACAACGCCAACGAGTTTGACGTGTTACACGCCGCCGCCCTTCAGATTGAAGAAGCAGACCAGCCATCACCAAACTTCGCGTTTGTTCACCCGTCAATTTACTACAAGATCATGCACTTGAAAGTAAGTGCAACTGACCGTCGTTACGTTGAGTACAACGAGATGATCTCTGTGGTTGACGGCATGATGTACATCGGCGGAATGATGGTTGTTAAGTCAACCCTAGTTGCCCCCGGTGATTTCTTGGTGGGTTACTCGCCTTACGCGAACTTCTACACCAAAGAAGCCATGTCGATCACCGTTGGTTTGGACAGCGACGACTTCACCAAAAACTTCCGCACGGTACTAGCCGAGTGGAGAGGTGTGGTGTTCGTGAAAAACAACGACCGCACGGCGTTTGTAAAAGGCGACTTTACAACCGCTAAAGCAGCACTTGAAACACCATGATCATAATTGGTAAGCTGCAAACCGAGGGCAAAAAACAGCACTTGGAACCGGGTAAAGAGTATGAGGTAAGCGAAGTCATTGGTGAGTTATTACTCGCCAATGGCCAAGCCACCCTACCCGGAGCAGAGGAACAACCGAAGAAAAAGCCAGTTAAAAAATGATACAGACCACTGACTTCGTTGGCAAGTACGCCATAGCGCAAAACAGGTACACGGAAGCTGAACTGGAAGCCTATTTGACTACTCAAAATGTGATGGTCAAAAAGATCCTGGGAAATGACCTTGGTACTTTGTTTCTTGCCGACTTGTCAGGCGGTGTGCCTCAAACGCCGATCTATATCAACATTTTCAACCCTTTTACATACGTGTATCGGGATTGCTTTGTGGAATGTGTAGGGTTAAAAGAGATACTTGTTCAGTATTTCTACCACTTGTACACGTCGGAACAACCTATTGTAAACCAAATATCCGGCAACGGTAAGTTGGAGCAAGAGGCAACGACGTTCGACATGATGAAACCCTATGTGATCTACAATCGTATGGTGGCTGAAATCGAGTATTTGAGGGTGTATCTTGAACAAAACATGGCGACATACTCAACATTCAAACGTCAATTTGAATTTAACTACGTGTCAGCGATATGAATCAAGCCGTGGACATAATGCGCGAAATTGTCGAATCACTAAACCTAAAGGTTAAGATCACCTCGGTAACGCCGAGTGGCCCGAACTTTGTTTGGAAGGTTTGCAATACGCAATATTTGAACACGGGCGCAAAGTTCACGCTGAACGGCAACCCTTACAGGGTTATTTCCTTTGTCCATAACCAGTCATTGACGGTTAGCGGCCCATCCATTGTGCCTGGGGATTATTCTTTGGCGGCGCCTTTCTTTACCCATGGTAAATTCGAGGCTGTTACCAACGAACTAGCTAGGCAAAAAGTAACCGATTGGAACCCCATTGTGTGGATGTTTGAACTTCATAGAAGGAACAAACCCGCCGATGTTTTATCGCCGTTTGAAAGCGAGGGCGATGTGAGGTTATTTTTGATGAACACAAGCAACTGGAAGGATTTCGCAACTGAAGACCATTACAACGAAGTGATCAGGCCTTTGAGTAACGTGGCGGAAGCTATCTATCAAAAGGCATTGCGGTTAATCGGGGTTACTGACTTAGATCAGTTTGACACCATCAACCATGCAAAGTTCACTACCGGAGGAAATGGAATTGCAGTGACCGGCACAAAGGTACTACCCGACACCCAAAGCGGTATTGAGATTTTTATGTCATTACCCATTAAAAAGAAATGCTATTGCTAACCTAATTCTTACAAATCATGTCATGCACTGGATGCGATTTTTCGCTAAGTAACACAGGATTACCCAACTGCGCTCCCATTATGGGGGTTACCTACGGGTATATCCTAACCCCTTTGAAAGCTGACGACGGAACACTCAACCGTATTGCAACCAATACGCCGTTCAACAACGCAGCTTTGGAGGCACTATTGTACGCGGCTGACCCGTCTAAACGAGGTTACCCGATCATGGACTTGAAACAAGTTGAAGATGTTCGCGCCGAATCCGAGCGCCAAACCTTCGATGATGGTTCGTCCATTAAGCTCCGTGACGGTATTCGTACCGTAACCGCTGCAGCCGTTTCGGTCGATGCCTATTTCTTCAAAAAGTTAACCAGCTTTGGTTGCTCAAACAACCTTGGTGCCTACGTGGTGACCATCGACGGTCAGTTGATCGGCGATGCGAGCGTGGATGGCTTTTTGGCACCCATTCCGATCCAAAGAAACACATGGGATCCGATCTTTGTGAAAGCTACCAACGCGACTGTTTCGCAGGTTACGGTTCGTTTTGAGTGGGCGATTCGCTTCAAGGATGAGAATCTTGGTATGTTATCCGGATCTGACATCGCGGATGACGTGGACTTGTTGGCGGCTAATGGCCTATTGTCAATCTTCGGAGTGGCATCGGCTATCAGCACCACTGGTTTTACGATGAAGATCACCAGCGACTACGGAAGTGTTAACGGAACACCGGTGAAAGGGTTTACCCTAGCCAGCTTTGTGCTGTTTAACGTGACCGACAACTTGCCCGTGACCATTTCAACCGTGGTTGACAACGACGGGACCTATGTGTTCACGTTCCCAGCGCAAACTTTAGGCGACACGTTAAGACTTTCATTGGCCAACACCGTGAAAGGTTTTGACGACGAGAACCTTGAAAACGTAGCAATTCTGATCCCATGATGACCTTTGGCAAAGCACACCTAGAGAAAGGCGCTGTAACAAGTAAGAGTGAGTTTGTGAAGTTGTTGATTGCAGGCAGGTATCGAGGTGACATTGAAAAAGCGTGGGAGGAATATTCGGGAGGAATCCCGAACAAACCGAGCAAAAAGAAAGGGGCTAAATAGCCCCTTTTTTATTTGAATAGATACTGATAGTACAAGCAATAATAAAATTACCTACAAACTTGTAACGGATATTCCGTAATATTTTTCCAAATCTTCTTTCATTAAAAAAGTTTTGTAGTCTTGCCTTGCATAATCCACACCATTGTAGCTTTCAATGTTTTTTATCTTTTCCATAGTAGGCGATGCGAAAAACATTAGATAGTAGATGAATACAGCCATTTCTTTTGTTGGTGCCTCAATTATTTTTTTTGGGAATATGTCTGGTATTCCTTCCATTCCCGTTGCTAAATAGTAGTAGGAGATTTCAAACTTTTTTAATTTCGCCTGCTCTTGTTCAATAATCTTTTTTTCTAATTCTGTGTAAGCCATTTTTTCATAGTGTTATTCGTTAAGCCAATCCAGTAACATGATTTCGAGCATTGACGAAAACGATCGGCGTTCTTTTTTCGCCAATGCTTTGATTTTTTGCACTATGTCAGTGTCAAGTGTGGCGCTTATGCGCTCTTTTTTTGTGTTTGTCCGTGGCATAGTTACATATTGTATGTTCAAAGGTAACATAAATAAAATCAAAATCAAATATTTACCTTTGATAAAGATTGGAAGCATTGTTTAAAATAGCACGTAGGGCGCAACGATTGACTTCGGGGGCGGTATTTTTGTTGGTTTTTTCCACTCCCGAAGTCAAGCGCCTGATCATTGAGTTGAACACCGAGGGGCAGTTGCGCTTTGGTAAGCTGTCGGACGGATCCACATTACCTGATTATTCACGGATCAGTCAGGACTTATTTGACAAACCTGATGGTCCGATACAGTTATTCGATACGGGTGATTTTTACGATTCGTTTACGATCCAATCGGTAACGAAGGAATTTATTCAGATCAGCGCCGACCCTATCAAAGGTGATACGAACCTGTTTGAAAGGTATGGCATTGACGTGTTAGGCTTGACGGATGAGAATATTGAAGTATTGAATGAAATGGTTATACCCCGAATCATAGAGTATGTCAAAACCGAGTTACTACAAGACCTGTGAGGATTGCCCGATCTTCAACTACTACAAGGCGGCTGAAACAGGCGACTTAAGTTGGCTTGTGGTAGAGGGGAATCCTAGCAAAAAAGACCTTCAAAGCGCATGGCAGCAGATCGAGCAAGGAGTAGTTGAAGAATTATTGCTTGATAAGGACTACGTGAGCAAGTTAAACGAGGCAAAGCGCAAGGCGATTATGAAAGCTAACGCGGCCTTGTTTAATCGAATTGCGGACAAACACCGGATTGAAGTGGAGGAAACCATGGATAAAGACGTGAAGAAATCCACTTTGTATGATGCCTTAATTTCACTTGAAAAGTGGTCAGGCATGGTACTAGATGAAAAGAAGATAAGCGTTAAAAAATACCTCACTTATGTGAGGAAAATGAAGGAAGAACATGGCCAAAAGGTTACAGCGAAAAGACATATTTGAGGAAAACTTATTCCCAGTCGACGAAGCCAATAAATTCTTGGACGTTCTTTCTGAAATAAAGAAGGAGCAAACCGAGTTATTGAAAAGCAGCAAGCAGATTGTTGCGTCGGCTACTTTTTCAAATAGCACGGATGTACGGCGCTTTGAAAAGGCTATTTCCGATATTAACGCCGCCTACAAAAATCTGATCAAGATTGAGCGTGACCGAACCGTAGTAACAAAAGCGCTTCAAGATGCCGAGCGGAATGGCATTAAAATCCAGCAAGAACAAGAGCGGTTAAGAAAGATTCAGATTGACAATGAGATCAAGTTAACCAAAGAGCGCGAGCGGCAAGCAAGGGCGACTGAAAAATCAGCAGCCGCGAACCGCAGGGATGCCGACGCGTTTGTTCAGTTAAGCAAGCGAGTTAACGAGGCACAAAGCAGGTTCAAATCACTATCGGCTGAATTCGGCGTTAACGATGTTCGAGCAAGGGCGGCGCGTATTGAGTTTGAAAGACTAGACAGAGAGTTACGGAAAATTAACGATGCAGCAAAAGACGGTCGCCGAGATGTTGGCCGGTATGAAAAAGCACTTGGAGGATTAAGGTCTGTTTTAACTTCAATAGGTGTTGCCGTTGGTATTCGCGAAGTTATTAATTTCAGTCAGGAATTAATCGCACTAGCCAATGAAGCCAAAGGCGTTGAGTTCGCCTTCAAACGACTAGGTGCGGAAGGTCAAGAAGCGCTGGACGCGGTCAGACAAAGCTCCAGGGGATTGATATCTGATCTTGACATTAAAAGGTCGTTAAACCAGTTCGACAACTTTAACATCAATCTAAAAGAAGCGGATGTACTTTTTGAGTTCCTTTCAATCAGAGCGGCGCAAACGGGGCAAAGTTTTGAATTACTTCGGGATTCATTGGTTGAGGGTTTATCAAAGCAGTCTAAACTACGAATTGACAACCTTGGTATTTCCGTTCTTCAGTTAAATGAGGAATTGGAAAGAACACCTGACTTTGTTCAAGCGGTTGCCAATATTGCGAGAAAAGAAATATCTGAAGCAGGTAGTATCTTGGATAGCGCCGCCAATTCGCAGCAAAAATTCAATGTGAGGTTGCAGAATGCCAAGGTAGTTTTATCGCGTGAATTATTGCCCGTTTTTGAGGCTTTTTTCAGTGGGTTAAACTTCCTTTTGGAAAACCTTCAATCTATCGGTAAGGCGTTGGTTGTTGCCACCGCCGCCGTATCTTCCTACGTTTTGGCAACACGCGGAGCGATTATAGCCCAGAGAGCATATACCATTGCCGTAAATGTATCGAGGGCGGCACAAAACGCCTTTAACATTGCTGTAAAGGCCAACCCGCTTGGAATAATTACAACGCTTGTTTTAACGGCAGTAACGGCATACGAGGCTTTTGGTAACGAAGTTGGTCGGTCGGCTGACGAACAACGCAGGTTGAACGAAGAATTGAAGAAAGCCGAGCGAATTAAAAACATTCAAAAAGCCTATCAGGTATTCATAAAAGCACAATCATTGTTTACCGACCAATTAGATTTTAGCAAGGTCAGCACCGATGAATTAAGGGCGTCTTTAGAGGTTTATCGGGATGAACTGGAAAAGTTTGCCCCCGCTGACTTTTTATCGAAAAACCCAAGGGCAAGGATATTCCGCGATCGAGTAGACGTTTTGGAAGCCGAGATCAAAAGGCGCGAAGAACTGGAAGCGGCAAGGGGTAAAAACTTAACCAAGGCCAAGGCGGTAAGAGCGAAGGAAGTTTCCGAGGAAGAAAAGTTCCGGATATTTCTTGAAAACGAATTAAAGAAAACCGAGTTACAGTCAAGAAGAGCGGGCGATACCGAAATCCAAATTGCCGAAAACGTAACTGGCAGAAAGGTAGAGTTGATTCAGCAAGAAATTGACAGGCGCAAAAAGTCAAAGTCAGAGATCAAAGGCATACTGGATTTAGAGCTTGAACTTCAGCGCGAAATCGACAGATTCAATGAGGAAAACTTGAAACGTCAAGAAGAAATATTGGAAAAGCGCCGCGAGTTCATTGATCAATCAGTGTTAGACGCAAGGGAAAAGGCCAATTTAATCAATGAGATCGAGCAGCAGCAGAATGATATTGCCATTCAGCGAATCGACAACGAAATCAGAGCGTCTGAACGCAAGCGCCGCGAGACAATCTTCAATCAGGAGCAACAATTCAAAGCCATTGAAGAATTGGAGAGAAAGCGATTTGAGCAATCAATCAAAGCGCTTGAAGATGCCGAGCAATTTGAAATCAATATTATTGCGCGTAGTGAAGAAGAAAAAGAGTTGATCAGGGAAAAATTCCGCAAGCAACGCGAACAAATACAAGAAGATGAAAAAGAGCGCCAAATCCAAAGGGATAAAGAGCGCAACGACCGACTTGTTGACAACCTTATCAGCGCGGGTAACCTTATCAGTAATTCATTTGAGCAGGCAAATCAAAGAAGGATTCGCGAAATTGAAAACGAGATCGACACGCAAAACCGCGCACTTGACGAGCAAAAGCGCCGCGCAGAGTTAGGCTTATCCAACACCTTAGCCTTCGAGCAACAGCGAGCCGCGAAGTTGGAACTGGAGCGGGAAAAGCAAGCCAAACGCGATGAGCGCAGGGCGAAAACGCTTGCCTACTTCAACCTCGTGGCTGAATTTGCTAAAAGCGAACCCAACACGGCACCTGCCAAGGCACTTGTTCAAACATTACTGGCCGATGCCATCGCGGGATTCTTCCACGAAGGTACCGAGCGCGTTGGTGATGACAGCGCAACCCGTTGGAGGAATACCGGTAAAGACGACTACCTGGTGGCCGTGGACAAAGGGGAGAGAATTGTACCTACCGAACTAAACAACCGCCTTGGAAATATCAGCAACGATGCCTTGGTTGACCTAGTGACCAGCAAAAAACAAAGTGGGGTGTACGTGGTTGACCAGTCGGGCGTGGTTCAAAAGTTAAACGAGGTGGTCCAAGCGGTAAGGGAGTCGGGTATGCAGGTGGAGTGGAACAGCCATGATGAGCGTATTGAACGAATGATCAAAGGATTGATTAAGAAAGTAGTAAGAACAAAACGAAATCGGTTATGGTAGTACAACGTCATTTCATACGGGGAACCGAGGTTAATCCACCTAGAAACGCGCCTGAGTTATCGATTCAGCTTAATTTCCGACCCGATGATACGGAAAGCGTGGTGTCTTTGACATCGTTCGAGTGGATAGAAAAGGAAATGGACACCTTACTTTCTATTTTCAGCGAGGGATTAACGGGAGGCGCGGGTATTACCGAAGGAGTAGAGCATTTGATACGGGTAGAAGATGAGGGTGCGGCGCTGGATTTCAAGGCGTATATCGACCTTACCACCGCGAAAGTTGACTACACAGCCGACGTGCCTAACATCACAGCCGACAGCAAGCCCGAAGCGGGGTTAGACTGGATCAGCGAGGTGGCCGATGGTATATCGTTTGACTACCTAGCAAGTATCGGGAAGATTACCCAAGCGGACTATGTTTACGTGCCTTATGTTCTAAACACGGTACCAAATTACCGCGAGGCGTTTATCACCTTACTATCGATTACGTTTGTGATTGTGGAATTGACCAAGGTTATCAGCGACCTCAACGCATCAGTAGCCGAAAGTTCGACCATTATCGACACCGCAGGGGGTGTGATACGGTTGATATTTACGATCATTTACGCGGTTTTCCTGTTTATTACGATCGTAGACCTTGTTTTGGCCTTACTAGACCTAGTGATTCAAAGGGTTAAATATGTTCCAGGGATGTACGTCAACGACCTTGCGCGTATCGGATTCAACCATTTTGGACTTAATTACGAATCGGACATCATCCCGACAAAGGCCTTTATCATCCCGTCGGTATTTTCCCCTCCGAATAATCCTGAAGATAGCAGGATTAAGGGGTTATTCACTAGAGACACATCCGACCAAACGGGGTATTACAAGGGGTCATTCGGGCAGTTTTTGAGGGATATTAACACCACATTTGAAACCAAGGTAGAGTTGGACGGATTCACAGCTAGAATAGTACCGAGAAACAACCGACCTACCACGGCAACATTTAAGTTTCCGCCTGTCGACCAAGATGCGTTCACTACCAACGCGAGCGAGTTTGTGACGGCCATTAACCTGTCATTCCTTCCCGATGCGAGTGACCCGAACACGATTGAGAATTGGTTTGGCACCAACGTGGACATCATTTACGAGCCAATTACGGCGACCGACCCCCGTAGGCAGCTAGTGAGGAACTTCAGGCAAATCCAAATCCCGTTTGCGCGCGCTATTGCTAAGCAGGAATTGAACACGTACGAGAAAATCGCCGACGTGCTATTGACCATTGTGGATGGAATTATTAGCGTAATTGTGGCCATTGCCAACGGCGTTATCGGGATTATCAATACTGCGCTTGGGTTTATAAGGTTGATTGAAAAACTGTTGAGGTTTATCGGGGTGGAATTACCTTTTACCATTCCATCCATCCCGTCGATACCATATCCGGACTTTAGAAATCGCATCGACGACAGGGTGGGGATGTTGCTACTTGAAAAGGACTTTTTCTCGATCAACAAAATCTGTTTAATTGACAGGGGCAATTCAGATCGCACCAACAAACTGGCATTGGACAACCTGTCGGAGTTCCGCGCATTAAATATGTGGAACAAATACCACTCAAAAAGCAATGAGCAATTGTACATTCGGGATTACAGCGATATCGAAATGAGTTTGCAAGATGTGATCACCGTAAAGAATGAGGGCGCGGTAGTCATTCCGACAGGATCCGTGGCAACCGTTCGATCAGCGCAGTATAATGTAGAGGGTAGAATTGCTACCTTTACAGTGGAAGAACCGAGATTGTGGACAAACAACTTTAACATCGTTATCAATGAACCCAGCGGACGTTAAAAACCAACTTGAAGGACTACTCAACAACGCTAAAGCAGTTGCCGCGTCCATTAGTGTCATCACCAAAGATTCACTGAAGGGTATGAGCGAGGAAGAAAAACAGGAACTGGCAAAGCAATTTGAGCAAAGGCAAGTGCCACAGCACATTAAAACTATGTTGGACAAC
Organism: Luteibaculaceae bacterium; assembly: GCA_036275295.1. Classification (GTDB taxonomy): domain Bacteria; phylum Bacteroidota; class Bacteroidia; order Flavobacteriales_D; family Luteibaculaceae; genus DASUEB01. Next base: position 30,165 of record DASUEB010000175.1, read on the forward strand.
ATCAACCAAATGAAATCGAAATATGGCGCTGTCGCTAATAAGCCTTAATTACACGTCGCAAGACCTAAGCGGAGCGACCACTTACCTACGGGGGAACTTGTTCAAGAAATTGACGGTTAACGCCGTGGTTGAGTTGCAGACGTTTGTCATCCCGAACGACGCCAATAACGTCATTTTCGGTGATTCCACTTATCAGACGAGGGATTACATAACCGACGACATCACCCAGCGGTTTATTGACTTCCAAGTGGGCGATACGATTGAACTGGTAGGGATTACAGGCGTGACCAACGCAACGTATGAGGTATTGCAAAAAATATCCAACGGAACGATCCGCGTTCAGCAGGTCGGCGGCGGAGCGGTGGTGTTTGGCACCGACGTAGTGGCAACCGACGGGGTGATTCGCGTTATTGACGAGCCTGTGGGGATTTCTTTTGACTACTCACTTATCGAGAATGACAGCCCGACCAGCTTTTTAAGTCCAGTGGATGGACAGTTGAACCGCTACCAATACAACAATGACGCAGGGATCCCAGCGGTTTACAACGCAATGACAGCCTTTGGCACGGGTTCAAACCAAATCGGAAGCACTAGAGTAAGGCGGGTAAGTTATGACGCGGTCAATGAAATTCGCCGCTACGAGATTGAGCAGGTATTGTTCATTCACCCGTTCTTTTTAACCAACCAACTGATTCAGTATTTAAACGGACAAAAGCCGTCGTATTTCGACCTTGGGAAAAGTTTGAAGCACGTGTTTCGTATTAGGACTTACAGAGACAATACCGAGCCGAATATCTTCAGCGAATTGGTTGTTGACCAAGTGAAGGGCGATGTCGGGTTTACACGTGAAAACTGCAACGGTGGACCATCGAAGTTTACCCTGTCATCCGTAGTCTACAACAACAGTATCGACCAGCTTCAGTTAAACACTCCTACGCAAGTTACCATTAACATCAACGAGTTGGATTTAGCGGGGAAATACGCTACGATCAACTTCATTTGTTTACCCGAGCAAGACTCTGACTTTCGGAACAACACCCGCACGATGACGCAAAACTACGTGTTTGACCGTGTGCAGCTACTAGCCGGTGCAGCACCAGTCAACGGGGATAATTTCGGGGGTACACTTCAAGTAATTACAGCCGCCGAACTGGACAGCGCGGCGGGTGTTAGCACGGTTAAGTTCACGGCTGATTTTGGCACACTAGCCAAACAGATCATAGGAGGTAGGGTAAGTCAACGGTATTTGATCGCGGTTAATATTTGGAGCGACCTGCAAACGCAAGGCCGAAGCGATGAAGTGCTGATTGACATTCCGATTAAAAGTTTTGGCATTGAAACAGGCGGCGTGGTAGAGATCACGTCATCACTACTACGTCACGACATCAATTCAGTGATCGACGGGGACGAGTTTCCGATTGTGATGAGTGAAGAAGAATTGGTGGGGAATACCCTGATCACAGTCGATACCAACAACTTCGACACGGCGTTATTAAAGAACGTCACCGCGCAAATTGTTGCCGTGGTTGGCGGTCAAACGTCGGTACTAGCCGAGCAATTTTTTGACCTGAACGGATCACCCGTTATCGGAGGCGCAACACTAGCCAACGTCAATATTCCGACGGGTTTTAACGTGCTTCCAAGTGAGATCCGATATAACTACTCGCTCCTTCGGGAAACGGCCAGCGATAGCGCAGGGGTGTTTGCTTACAGGTTATTGTACCCGTTCATATTCCGATTTGAGTATTGGCGCGAACTGGTACTAGCGCAACGACCAGTTGAGTTTTTTGATACGAATGAGGACTTTAACGGCTATAACCACAACTGGGATCGTTTGGGATCTTTTGGGGATTTGTTCTATCGGGTGATTACCACAACCGAGGTAAACGGCATTACAAGAACCGACATTAAGGACACCCCTCTTGAGCATTACACCTATGAGGAAAACCCCGACTGGATCAATGAGACTATCGAGGTGTTTGACTTAGACGGTAATCAGTTGGACTTTTCGGGAACGCCTTATTTTAAGGCAGGCGAAAAAGTTCGGGTAGTTGTTTCAGCCGAAAGTACCGTTGGAAACGTGGTACCGGGACGTACGGTGATGTACGTCCGACTCTACAAAAAAGAGGTAGGCGACCACAAAGACAGTTTGACCTACTCCAATATTTACGACCGCACCAGCATAAGCGGCGCGCTTGAGAACGCTGGAGGGTTTATTTACGTGAGTGTATCGGGGCCAGTGGTGACTGGGGAGTTCTTGGTTGACGGGGATAAATTAAGCCAAAGCGACTATACATTGAGTTGTTTGATTAAGTCACCCGTAACAATTGGCGCTCCGATTGAGACGTTGGAGATTTACTACGAAAATATTGCTCTAATGGCGTTTGAGGTTCAGGTAGCCGTGCAAACGCCTGGCGCTACTATTGCCTACGGACAATTCACAACGCCCGAGGATTGCTTTGTAACCAACGGATCGATTGGGTTTACGCCTTTTATCACAAGCGTTCAGCTAAGCAACGACGGGATAAATTACAACTTACCACTGCCTTACACCTTCCCAGCGGGGTCAACTATCTATTATTTAGTTACCTTTGGGGGAGGGAATAATGGCGTATTTACCATAAATTGATATGACACAGGAACGAATTGACGAAATAATCTCAAACGGCACGCGGGAGGTGCTGGCCGAGGAAAACTGCGGGCCTAAAAACTACGACCCGATGCAAATGGATTGGGATACCGACAAGCGCACAGACCTCTACCGCCCGACCGTAGAGCGCTATGAGTATGAGGGTGAGTTCGTCGAGGTGACTACTCACTATAATTTCGACTGTATGCACGCCGCTTGCTTTAGTTCACACTCTAAAACGTACACACATGGCAGCATCTAAATGGAGGGTAAGGGTAGGCCAACCTGCTATACCCGGCATTGACACAACCCTACTATCAACCGCTAACACAAACTGGATTGCACCGCAGTTTGGTGATGACCGCAACGCGGGAACCGAGGACGCACCCCTCGCGTCTTTTGGCCGCAGTCAGGTTATCGGCAAGACGTACCGCGCGTTTACGGGGTATTCGTTTAATGAGGGTAGTCTGACAGAAACCAGTAAAACATATATAGGTGATGGCTTCGCTCGTTTGCAATCGAATTTATTGCCGTTAATACCTTTTAATTCAAACACTAATACTTATTTTAATATTTTGCAAACTGGATTTAACGGTTCTGCCATAAATTCAACTTATACAAGGTGTAAAATATTAACTAGAACAGCAACATATGGAGCTATAGAAGGCTCTACTGGAAACAATAGGTTAAATTCAATTATTTTTAAAGGAATAACAGGGCAAGGTCCTTTGATGTGGACAAATGGTAGCGGATCAAAAAGAAACAGGACTTACATTATTTTGCAAGGCGTTACAGCTACAGTAACAGGGCCGGACCCAATAACGACATTTTGGGTTAATTGTTTAATTGCAGGACGAGGTGTCTTTAACGTGAATAATAATTTAGCTGCAAAAAGTATATTTTATTCTTACATTGTAAACAACACCCCGATATTACTCAACGGCGGCAGCGGCACAAACGAAACAGTGGCCACAACCGCCTCCAGCATTTCGGCACTACGGACACGCGCCGCAGCAGTTTACGGCGGTTCGCCTGCTGACTATTTCCCGAACTGTTATGTAGGGCCAAACCCCTTCAACGAAACCGACCCCGCAATGATCGAAAGCGTCGACGGCGACCACACGCTTAACAGCATTATGGGCGCGGGACTTATGGCTGCAACCATGGCCGATAACTTCGGTTTTGTCGGCGCGTATAACATAGCCACTCGTTGGGGTGTGGGTGACTTTACAACCCTAACCAACTTGTCAATCGTTGGTAATGACTACCAACTCACAAACCCCCTTTCCGATGGTAGCGCGATTGGTAAAATCAAATCTTTCGGTCGGATTCGCGACATCCAGCGCAATTTATTCTCTGGAAGCGAAGCACCCTTGAACGGGATAGTACTTGACAGCACGCAAGACCAAGGCGCGCCGATTGCGCCTTCGGGTACTACATACAGCGGTCTACTTAACCCCGCGTCATACGTTGTGTCGCAAGGTGCTGGAGTGACTTACAATGGCATTGTGTACACGCAAGGGCAAAAGTTCACCACCGTAGCGGGTGTAACCACCGCAACCGATAACGACGGACTAGGTCGGATTCGGGAGATCATTGAGCGCCCCAACAAAAAGAACGTGCAATGGCGCTTCAGTCAGGGCGGTGCGGTGTCGAGTAACATCAACACCTTCACCAACAATTCTTGGCTGACAGTTCTTCAAGGTTCAATCAATGACGGTACATTTACCTACAACGTGGGTGATTTCCTGCTTTACAACAACGCGCTGACCTATTCGGGAACTTATTCCCTTCAGTTCGTATTTTTGGAGAGTGAGCCGTTTAAAAACTTTGAGATCAGTAATGCAAATAACTTCAGCGTGGACGGTAGCGGCACCGCAAACGGCGAGCAAGCGTTCAACTATGGTACCGAGGTGTCATTTAGAGCGCGTTACGGCCAACCCAAACTAATTATCGAAGCAGATAACCAACGATTCTTGATCTAATGGCTGG
>DASUEB010000176.1:0-8625 GCA_036275295.1 Luteibaculaceae bacterium
TTAATCGCATGCCGATCCCCATTTCCCCCATCCAAAGAAATTCAGGCCCCTCCAGCACATCAGCATTCGACCTCAAACGGTGCCTACCTGGTGTTCCGCCTAATGAGTCGTCGCTAATCACCCAAAAAGAAGGGGCGCTGGCACAGGTAACCTCGGTAGAAAGGGACTCAAAAGACACCCCTCCTTGATGAGGCCACGTGTTGTCGTAAACAACTTCCGTTAGCAAGTCTTTTCCTGCCAACAACCGCACGGTATCACCATCGTTCCGCATACCCGGCCAATGGTCTAATCCAACAACAGTTGTATTGGGAAACAGCCCCTCTTTACCCAAGGGCACAGCTACTATAGCCTGTTGAGCGGGCAGTTCAAACGGAGGTAAAAAAAGCGAGTCAGAACCAATAAGCAAAACACAATGCGGGCAATAAACCGGCCAACTGTTTCCATTGTATATCTCCAGGTATTCCGTGTCGGGAAGACCTAATGGTGGACTGGGGTCGATCATCAGCTCAGATAGAATGAGATGTTCGCCTACTTGGGGCCACCGCGCCAGGTTTTCTAAATAGATGGTATCGGAGGGCGTTAAATTACCCGCTAAATCGCGCAAAGGGGGCATAACGACACGGGTTGCCCCGTCGTTGGCGGGTAAAAACACAGAAGCTTCATTTTCAATAACAGCGATCTCCGCAACTCGTTGGCCGGGAAATAGGAAGGCATATGTACTCTCCGGGATCACCCATTCGTCGTAGCGCAAGCGAAGGTGTTTGGGATCGGCAAGTGCAGACCCGATCTGTCGGGCAGGCTGGGCATCGGGATTTCCTGACACGTGCAGCCAGTCGAAATAAAACTGATTCGATCGGGTTCGTGTGTAAACACATTTTAAGATCACGTATCGACCTGAAAATCCACTCACATGATGTCCCATTCCCGATGCCATGCGGGCCCCAGAAGAATCGAGCACATCCAGCTGCCAAAGGCTGTCGACTCGACGCACCTCTAGGGTGAAAGAGGGATTATTTTGTGTAAAGAGGTTTTTTATGAGGGGAATCACGGTATCAACGCGGTCAGCCGTTTGAAACACCAATGAAACACCGTCGTCTTTTTCGCCCACAAAAAGGGCGTAGCCCTGAGGATTGGTATGTACATCGGGGCTGTTTAGATAGAAGACAGCATGATTTTGGCTGGAAGGATTAAAGCCAAAGCGCATTTTGAACGACCATACAGCAGGCTGATTTACCAGCGACGGGTGGGCCAAGATGGAAACGCCGTTCTCGTAAGGGGCAGTTAGTCGGAGTTCGCCGCGTTCCTGTACAAAGTTCTGAGTGTCGCCTTTCCACGGCGAACCCAGCATCCCCAATCCATCGAAATCCATTTGAAACTGACCCCAAAGGGAGGGTGAAAAAAGGCATAAAAAGACACATGCTCTCATGCCTCCGAAGGTCATCATCCTCATTAAAATGCACCAGATCGAATGATCATTTGGCCGTTTTTTTAGTCGATTCAACGGTTGAATGACGCACTAATCGATTATTCGAAAAGCCCTGTTCAACAGAGAATTACTTTTATGCTACACCCTCAAAAGTCATGTTATGCGTTTATCTATCCTTTTTGCCATTTTGGCCATTTGTATCACCGCGGGGGCAACACAATACAGTGCCCAAGCTACCGGCAATTGGTCTAGTTCTTCCACTTGGTCGCCAAGTGGCGTTCCGGGATCTGGAGACACGGTGACCATTGGAAGTGGATATACGGTAACCGTTACGGCCAATGCTGCTTGTGCGAAATTATCGATGTTTAACATAGCGGGGGCCTTATCCGCAAACAATACGACCCTCACCATCAACAACGGCATTACGCTGACTGTCTCCGGAAATTTAGACCAGAACGTTACGGTTTCCAACAATGTAACGGGAGCCTGCAATGTATTGGTTTATGGCAGTTTGTCGGTTTCAGGGAATTGGACACAAAATCACACTTTGTCTGTTTTAGGCAACGCGAACAACCTTACCATCGGGGCTTCTGGTCAATCGGGATCAGTCGCTATTACCGGGAATCTTGTTATGCAAAATGGGTTTCTAACTGCCTTAGGCAACGCCAACAAGGTGACGCTTACGAATGGTTCGCTCGACGTAGATGGCAACATACAGTACTCTGCTGGGGCCATAAACTTATTTGGGACCAATGAAATCAACGCCAACGACAACGGAAGCGGCGATGGAACCACTAAAACCATTTATCTTGCTGGTAACCTAATCAACACCGATAAGGGCTCGCTTACACTTTCTGACTCAAATAGCAACAGCACATTCACGGTTTATTTCAACGGTACCGCAACCCAATATTTCCGCACCGAGAATTGCACCTTCAAACACATTGGTGTAAACAACTCCGGAGCAGAGTTACAGCTAATTGACAATCCCAGTAACAGCGCCATTTTGGGCACGCTAACCATCATGGGCAATGGCGTGCTTAATACCAAGGCGTATCATTTGGACAACCTCGTTAGGTATGCTGGTCAAATTATTATTGCTTCCAATGGGACTTTGAGGGTAGAAAATGCAAATGGAGTGCCCACCCAAAAGGTAGGGGGTAGTTATGTGTGTGTCCCCGATTCCAATGGAACCATTGAATATTATACCACCAGCACGTTGACGGTATTTGATGAGGACTTCGATTTCACTAAAGTTCGGATGGCAGGGAGTGGCGACAAATCATATTCCTCGAACGCCTCAAGACAAATCGACAACAGCACCACAAAAGTTCAACGCTTGGTGGTTGCTCAAGGTCGATTCATCACGCCAACGGGCAAAAAGCTAGAATTGAGTGGCTTAGGGTCAAAAACCATTGAGGTAGACTCGGCCGCAACATGGGTAATTCAAGATGACCTTAGCGTGCTGGATGCCTATGCCGACTTCCATTTTTACAGCACGGTATCCTACCAAAAAAACGGGGATCAAACGGTCTATGCATTTTTCTCGTCGCCCACAGTATCAGAGCCATACGGCATTTTAGACATGGCCCGCGCCAGTGGAGTAGGTTCTGTTCAGCGTTCGGTTAGCACCTCGGCTCATGTAAAGGTGGCTCACAAGCTGGTATTGGGCGATTATGCCCAACTGAATTTGGGTCAATCGGCATACTTGAGTCTATTATCAACCGCAAGCACAACGGCTTATGTAAGCCAAATGGCAACGACCGCTGGCATTACATACTCAGGAACACCCGCTGGCAAGTTTATCGTTCAGAAATACATTGCATTGCCAGGGAAAGATTATCGCGATTTTACTACACCGGTGAAACAAGTCACGTTGGAAAGTTGGAAGAATGCGGGTGTATTGTTTACGGGTTTTACCGGGTCAAATTATCCATCATTCTCATTTAAAAACGCCTATGTTTACGACGAAGCCTATTTAGGACTCATGAACGAGGGTTTTAGTCCAGCATCGGTCATCAGCTCTACCATTCACGCGGCTAACGGCAGTTCTCAAATTACGCAATCGGCCTGGAGAATATACTGCGGACAAAGCGGTTCAACGAGCTTTACCTTGTCTGACACGGGCCAGATTTACACGGGGAATGTCGACTTTCTATGTACGTTCAATAATGGCGCAGATCGCACGGCTGACGACGGATGGAATTTCTTGGGAAACCCATACCCATCGCCAATAAATTGGAGAAGCATCTATCAATCGGCCGCGAACACAGGTGCCTTTGGGGCAAATGGACTTCAGCCCACCTATTATGTTTACAAACCGTCGGACAACGGATTCAGCAATGACCCTGTGAACAGCTACGGGTTCTACAATGCATTTACAGGTGTAGGGGTAAATCTCGACTCGGTGATTCCCGCCAATCAAGGCTTTTGGGTTAAAGCTTACGAAAGTGCAGCCTCATCGGCTTCAGAAGTGTTGCGAATTGCAGAAACAGATAAACATCAGACTAGTGCAACCGTTTTCCACAAGTCGCATCAAGGCTCACCAGTTTTGGCTGCTATCACCTTAAAAGGCAACAACAGCGAGTCGGTGATTTGGACCCACCACTGGGATCACGCCACGGTGAACTACGACCAGCAAATTGACATACCCAAGATGGGAATTCCCAGCGGTGGCTTGCAATTGGATTTCGCGTATCTCGGACAACCGCTTAATTTATGGGTGAATGCCGCGGCTTTTAACTCCTATAATGTGAAGTTGCCTTTTTACATGAAAATACAGGATGCCGGGACGTATCAATTGGAGTTTGGATTGGTGGAGGAATTACTCACCGGGGCCAATTGCATTGTGTTGACCGATTGGGAAACGGGATACACCACACCGGTCACCAATAACTTTGTTTACAGCTTTCAGTCTACCGCGGCGTATGAAGGGGTTCGATTTACATTGGAAATCAAACAGTCGCTCGAAGACGCTGTGGTCATTGAAGATGCTCAGTGCGGGGGATCGGCAGACGGGCGCATTCAGATTGATTTTTCTCACTATCCAGAAAACTTGAGCATCACCTTGTTTAAGGATGGGGAAATGGTAGATCACATTACAGAAAACCCAGGAGTTTATAGCAAGGATCTATGGCCGGGGGAATATCTTTTGGTTGATAGTATGGGTCTTTTTACTTGCGACTCCTATACCAAGGAGTTTCGCATCAGTCAACCCCCCGTTGCCGAAGCGCGATTCAACGCCCCTGCTTTTGCTACAGAAGATATACCCGTAGTATTCATTAACCTCTCTGTCAACTCCGCGGCCTATTTGTGGGATTTTGGCGATCAAAGCCCGCTCATCAGCCTCCCCAATCCAACCCATACTTTCAGCGAGCCGGGAACGTATTTGGTAACACTTAAAGCCTTTCAGTTGGAGGGATGTCCAGCAGCATCATACACCGATACGGTGGTGGTTAAACAAGCTGTGGGCATTGCCGAGAACGATCAAGTGCAGGTATCCATTTCCAAACAGGGCGACTGGTTGGAGGTAAGTTCTGAACTACCGGGATCGATAGATTTCGATGCCTACACGCCCAACGGCCAATGGCTAGGCAAGTCGGTTGTGAAAGACGGAAAAGCCAGTTTGGCTCTCAATCATTACGAAGGCCCCATCCTTGTAATTGGCCAATGGAATGGCCAGACATTTAAACGAAGGATAGTGTTCATTAAAACTTAAAGTGTATGAGAAATATCTTTACCCTTTTCGCTTTAATCGCTCTGCTGCCGAAATTGGCAGCAGTGGATTATACGGCCGTTTCCTCTGGGAATTGGTCATCATCCAGTACTTGGAGCCCCAGCGGGGTACCTACTGCTGCCGACAACGTAACGATAAACGGATTGTACACCGTCACCGTATCGCAAACAGCCAGTTGCAATCAGCTAACCCTAACCGGGGCTTTGGGTGTACTGACCGTTTCGCCGGGAGTGACTCTCACCGTAACGGGAAATTTCTTGCAATATGTCGACGATGTAGTAGATATAAGTACTGTAAACGTCTTGGGAAGCTTGTCGATAGGCGGCAATTTAACCTTGAGCTACACCTATCTCGCAGCAGTTACCTCATCAAATCAATTCAACATTGGAGATGCCAGCAACGCGGGCTCGGTCTCAGTTGGGGGTAATGTGTCGATGTATTCCAGCACATCTATTGCCCTTACCCTGAGAAACAAGATCAGCCTGCGCAACGGGACACTAACTGTGGGAGGGGCCATATCATTCACCTCTGCCGGTTCGGGAGCGTCTATTCAACAATTGGAAGTCGATGACGACGGATCTTACAACAACAAGTCAAAAACCATTCGGCTTTCTGGAGCACTTACCGTGCAGAGCACCAACTCCATAAAAATAAATGACAGCAACGCAAGTAGCGATTTTACCTTTGACTATGCCGGGACCACTCAACAAACGCTGGTTACCAGCAACATGGTGTATCAAAACCTGCGCATATCCAATGCGGCGGGAGTGATATTGAGCAGTAATTTTCCCAGTGCTTCCTTGCTCAAAACCCTTACCATTGCCACTGGCGGATTACTGAATACGAAGACTTTTCACCTCGACAACATTACGAGTTTTGCGGGCCAGATTGTCTTGCAGAGTGGGGCAACACTCCGGGTGGAGAATACTTCGGGGGTTCCTGCTCAAAAAGTATCAGGCCTTGCCGTTGCCACTTGCGCAGCTGACGCCATTATTGAGTTCTACACCACCGGAACCATGGAAGTGCTCAACGAGGCTTTTGAATATCCCATTGTAAAGCTAACGGGATCAGGAACCAAGGAACTCTTGGATTATGGGATTGACAACAACTTCGTGAAGGTGAATCAAGTGCGCTTGTCGCAAGGAACGTGGTACTTCGACGGGGACCTTCCGTTGATATTGACCAGCAACCTGAACAAAACGGTATATCTTGACTCTGGCACCACATGGGAGATATTCGACGATTTCACCAGTCTCGACGCGTTTTTTTCTATTCACTACAACAATATCTGCAGATACAACAACAACAGCGGTCCTGCAAGAATATACAGCCTGTTGGCATCCTCAGGTCAGGTTGAGCCTTATGGCCAACTCGAAATGGAGCGCAAAAACGGCTTGGGTATCTTGAATCGCGTTATATGGGCTGGAGATGTAGTTAAAGTGCGGGGACGGGTCACACTTGCCACCAAGTGCCAGTTGACCATTGAGCAAAATGCAATTTTGGAGTTATGCACCGATGCAAATTATACCGGATTCATTGCCGAGTTACCCTCTGATGCTAATATTTGGTATACCGGATCCCCTTCGGGAAAGGTAGTGGCGCGCAAACAAATTTATCTGCCCACCGCGGCTTATCGCGACTTTACCTCACCCATCAAAAGCAAAACCCTGCAAACCCTTAAAAACTCAGGTGTTACTTTTACAGGGTTTACCGGATCTCAGTACCCCAGCAGCTCATTTAAAAGCGCCTACAAATACGACGAAACCAATCTTGGCACGCTGAATCAAGGGTTTACACCAGCAACCAATATTACAGACTCATTGGTGACCACTAATACATCGGGTTACATCACTTCCGCGGGGTGGCGCATTTATTCAGGCCGATCCAGTGGCCTGAGTTTAACCCTGTCGGATACGGGAGAGGTTAATGTGGGCACCCGCCTTTATAGGGCATCTTTCAGCCACGGCAGCAACAGCAGGAGTTACGACGATGGATGGAACTTCTTTGGCAATCCTTACCCCAGCGCCATAAGTTGGGACGAGATATACGCCGATCCCGTTAACACGGCGTCTTTTGCAGCCGACGGGATTCAACCCACGGTATATATGTGGATGCCCTATCAAACGGGTGTGCCCAACGACGTTACCAGCTACGGGTTTTATAACGCAGCCACTGGAGTAGGGTATATTGCCACAGGCATCATCCCTTCTTTTCAGGGCTTTTGGGTGAAGGTGCATCACGCAACCAGTAACTCAACGGCCTACACGCTACAGATCAAAGAGTCGCACAAAACGGATCAATACATCACGGCGTTTCACAAATCGGGGGTTGATTACAATGCGCTCAAAGTGGAGCTAAAACTCACCTCATCGGCGGGCTCAGATCGAATTTGGTTCCACCCATATCCCAAGGCAACGGTGGGTTTTGATCCCGTGTACGATGTGCCCCGACTCTCAGAAGAAGCGCCTGAATCGATTAATTTTAATCAAGGCGGAGAAAATCTGAATTGCTGGGTGAATGCCGTTCCGATGAATCAAAATTCGTGGGTGCTCCCCATCCAAATGTATTCGGCCTCAGGGGGCAATTACACGTTCTCTGTGAGCCATTTAGCCGGGTTTTTGGACCAATACGGCTGCCTGGAATTACAAGACCCGCAAACTGGCCAACGCACTCCGCTAACCCAAGACACCGTCATTTCAGTGGTGCTGCCAGCTGGTTACAACGGGATACGCTTTGTAATAAAAGCCTATCGAAACCTAAGTGGTTTAATTCAAACTGCGGACGCTTCTTGTTTCGATAAAAACGACGGGGCACTTGCTGTCGACTTATCGCAATTTGACGAACACCCGCAGTTTACATTGAGCAGAAACGGCCAAATCATCGCCTCCTTCGACAGCACAACGGCTCAAGTGAACATGGCGCTAGGGGCTGGCAATTATGTATTGCAAAATCTAATGCCAAACACCGGTTGCGTTCCTTCGTCCTATCCGTTCACCATCCTGAGTCATCCGGAGGTCATAGCCAATTTTTCAGCTCCTGAGCAATGGCCAGTTAATGCCTTTGTCCCAATTGAAAACCAATCATCGGGTGGAGGCACCTACGAATGGTATTTCCCGGAAATAAATACATATAGTGAACTGAAAAACCCGCTGGTATATTTTGAAAACAGCGGCCTTAAACACATGCAGCTCACTGTTTCCAACGAGTGGGGCTGCCGATCCACGCCTGTTGAAAGATCGGTATCAGTTGTGGATCCATCCGGAATCAGCGATTCGGCGCATGCACGGGGGGTTAAGATACAGTCGGCCGATGAGTTCTTCGCCATAAACAATGAAGGAGCCATGCCCTTGCAATCCTGCGCAGTATACAGTTCCGACGGAAAACTACTCTACAGCAGTAGAGAAATCGGAAATCGGTTTGTGGTGCCATTGGCAAAAACAAATCAGCTCGTATTGGTCGTGGT
>DASUEB010000177.1:0-2201 GCA_036275295.1 Luteibaculaceae bacterium
GTTTACGGCATTTTAAGTTTGTGGTTGCTTTACCGCTTCGTGAAGGGTTTGCTCCGGTTTAGTGAAAGGAAGGCGGTTGTTTAATCAAGCTGTAGCTGTGTTTGGCCGATTTGCTGGCGTGTGCCTGCTGCTGTTGCTGCATGCCTGTGCAGGTTTGCAAGAAAGTGGTTCAGATACTTTGGTGCTTGAAGATGGCACCGTATTCACCGGTTTCGAAACCGAAAAACCTGAGGTTCAAAAAGCGTTGCTGGCCCAGTTTCGCGAGTGGCGCGGCACACCTTACAAACTGGGCGGCAATTCAAAGGCGGGCATTGATTGTTCGGCCTTTGTGCAACAAACTTTGGATACCCATTTCAACATCGCTGCGCCGCGAAGTACCGATCAACAAGTCAATATGGGTGCAGAGGTGAAGCGCGACGCGATGCAGGTGGGCGACCTTGTATTTTTCCGAACAGGGTACACCACCAAGCACGTGGGCTTTTACTTGGGCGATGGAAAATTTTTGCATGCCTCCACGAAGGTGGGGGTCACCATCAGCCGGCTTGATGATTTGTACTGGCGAAAAACCTTCTGGAAGGTGCGCAGGGTGATGTGAAACTCAGGCCAAGTGGATCATTATCTAAACGATCACAAAAATTGCTTTTCCCGTCATTAGACCTACTAGCGCACGACTATTGTTGGTAAGTGCTTTTATAAGGCTCTGTTCTCACTTGCTTACACACAATGCCAAAGCTTAATGGAGTAACCAAGCTAAAGGAAATTGGTTGAATCCAGGGCCGAGCCTACGTCTATATTTCTTTCATGAATTTGAACAGCCCAGAGCGCTTTTTACTGACAGCAATTACACTGTCATTCAGCACTGGAATATCGGCTCTGAATAAAGCGAACAAGGCATGAAAAATCGGACAATCGTAGTCAAAGGGACTGAAGTTACTATCTCTAAGGTTCATGGCCAAGACTACATTTCCTTAACAGACATGGTTGCGAGGTTTGAGGGAGGTTCTGCTCTGATTGAGCAGTGGCTCAAGAACAAGGATACTGTGCTTTTCTTGGGTGTATGGGAACAACTGAATAACCCAAAATTTAATTCCCTCGAATTCGAGGGAATTAAAAATGACGCGGGACGGAACAGTTTTTACTTATCAGCAAAGAAATGGGTAGATCGGACTGGATCAATTGGCCTGCAGGCCAAAGCCGGTCGATACGGCGGTACTTATGCACACAGGGACATAGCTTTTGAGTTCGGTTCTTGGCTTAGCCCTGAGTTTAAGCTTTATCTAATCAAGGAATTTCAGCGGCTCAAGGATGCGGAGGCCCAATCTTCATCGATTGAATGGAGTCTTCAACGTATCTTGTCGAAGGTAAATTATCGTATTCACACCGATGCCATCAAGGAGCACATCATTCCGAAGGTTGTTTTACCAAGGCACACATCATTGGTTTACGCCAGTGAGGCGGACATTCTTAATATGGCCATGTTTGGTCAAACTGCTGCTGAATGGCGCGTAGCGAACCCTGCTGCAACGGGAAACATGCGTGATGAGGCTAGTCTTGAGCAATTGGTTGTGTTGTCAAATTTGGAAAGTATCAATGCCATGCTGATCCAGCAGGGAGCTAGCCCCCAAGAACGCTTGCTTCAACTTAATAGTTTAGCTATCACCCAGATGAAATCTTTGGTGGATCATCCCGCAATAAAGACCATTCAGAAGAACGGATAGAGGTATTTGAAAACCTATTCAAAACCAATAAAAACAGACTTAGCGTTAAATCTCAAAGGGTTAAATTGATCCTATAGCATGAGTAAAAACCCAAACTTCGGGTTGTCTGCCGAGAAGTGCGTTCCGTAACAAAAGAATACCCCAACAAAAAACCCGCCAAACATCGGCGGGTTTTTTATCAGCGCACAGCGGGTTTATCGCTGCTGGGCCAGTGCTTCAATACGTTGCTCAATCGGTGGGTGGCTGCTGAACAAGGCCATTACACCACCTTTGCCTGAAATACCGGATGCAGCCATGTTCGAGGGCAGTTCACCGGCCTGCATGCCGCCCAAACGCTTCAAAGCGGAAATCATGGGTTGCTTGTTGCCCATCAACCATGCGGCACCCGAGTCGGCGCGGAATTCACGCTGACGCGAGAAGTACATCACGATGATGGACGCCAAAATACCCAGCGTAATTTCCATCACGATCACGGTGATGAAG
>DASUEB010000178.1:0-11468 GCA_036275295.1 Luteibaculaceae bacterium
GTTAATTTTTTATTGATCCATCCCGCATAAACCATTACGGCAACCTCCAGTGTTTCTTTATCCGTAATGCGCCTTCCTTGGATCATCTTCCTTTCTATCCCCAATTTAGAAAGCATTTCATCGGCCTTTACACCCCCACCGTGTACAATCAAAAAAGGAGAATCTATAAGCTTCAGTTGTGAAATCCATTGCTCCATGGCAGCGGGGTCTTCGGTGATCTTGCCCCCTATTTTAAAAATGCGAACGGTCTTCATTTTAATGCTTCTAATATTTCTTTTAAAACTGCATATGCAGCTGTAATTCTGTTTGTTGCTTGTTCCAACACCAGCGAACGGGGCCCATTTAATAGGTCGTGACTCAACTCCAAACCACGGCGAACTGGTAAACAATGCATGATTCTTGCTCCGGGGTTTGACAACAAACGGTGTTCATTGAGCAACCAATCACCCTCCACTGGTGGATTCTTCCCGTAATCGGAAAAAGACGACCAATTTTTCACGTAGATAAAATCGGCGTCAGCAATGGCTTTATCTAAGTTGTATTCATACCCTAAGACGGGTTCAAAAGCCTTTGCCAGTTCGTAGCCGGGCGGACAGGCAATGGTAAATTGGTTTGTGAAAACGTTGGCCCATTGAGCGAAGGAATTGGGAACCGCCTGCGGCAAAGCTTTGATGTGAGGGGCCCAAGCTAACACCACCTTGGGATGAGCCTTCGTTTTATATTCTTCCATGGTGATGATATCGGCCAAACTCTGCAAGGGATGCAAGGTTGCACTCTCCAAACTTACAATGGGAACCCCGGCGTATTTGCGGAATTGCTCCATAACCTGTTCGCTGTAGTCGGCATCGCGATTGCTCAAGGATGGGAAACAGCGAATACCGAGGATATCGCAATATCTTCCCATTACCGCCGCCGCGTCTTTCACGTGTTCAACCGACTGACCGTTCATAACGACATCGTCGCCAAACTCCAATGCCCATCCTTCGCTTCCCACATTCATGACCACGGTTTGCAAACCTAATTTGGCCGCTGCCAATTGGGTGCTCATTCGGGTCCTCAAGCTGGGGTTAAAGAACAACAAACCCAATGTTTTTCCCAAACCCAATTGAGGTGCGGCTGAAAAACCGCCTCGTTTGTACTCCAATGCCTTGTGCACGAAATTGATGGGTTGGTAAACATCCCTTTGACTAAGAAACTGTTTCATGTGTTTGCTGGGTTTGGAAAACTTCTTGAAAGGCACTTACCACGGCTTCTACCTCTGACCGACTTACACAGAGCGGAGGCAGAAGGCGAATAACGCGCGGATCGGAGGCATTCCCGGTAAAGATGTGGTGTTTGCACAGCAACTGTTGCCTGATCTCAGCGGCCGGTTTTTGAAGAACCAGTCCAAGCATTAAACCCCTTCCAGTAACCCTCTCTACCCCTTGCAAGAGAGCGAGTTGTTGCGCCAGGTATTGCCCTTGTTCCAGAGCATTCGCCATTAAATTATCCGAATGCATGACCTTTAACACCGTCAGCATGGCTGTGCAGGCGAGGTAATTTCCTCCAAAGGTAGTTCCCAACATTCCGGCCTTCGGTTTGAGGTGAGGGGCAATCAGCACACCTCCTACCGGGAAACCGTTGCCTATACCTTTGGCTACGGTTATCAAATCGGGCTGCAAGCCTTCCGTCCATTGATGTGCAAAATACCGCCCGGTTCGACCGCAGCCGGATTGAATTTCGTCGATGATCAGTTGCACCCCGTATTTTCTGCACTCATCCTGTAAAGCCAACAAAAAGGCATCGGTAGGCACACAAACACCTGCTACTCCTTGAATTCCCTCTACAATAACGGCCGCTGTTTGGTTGGTGATCTGCCCCTGCAAAGCCTCGATGTCGTTAAATGGCAACCACTTTACGTGGTGATTTGCATTGAGAGGCGCAACGATAGATGGGTTATCGGTTATAGCCACTGCTGCACTGGTTCTACCGTGAAAAGAGCCGCTGAAAGCTATAACTTCAGACCTACCTGTGTGGAAAGATGCCAATTTTAAGGCATTTTCAACGGCCTCTGCACCTGAGTTACACATAAAAAACTGGTAATCCGTATAACCACTTGCCTCACCCAATCGCTGAGCCAACTCGTGCTGTATGGGCATCTGAACCGAGTTGCTGTAAAAGGCAATTCGATCCAACTGACTTACAAGGGCTTGATTGAATTTGGGATGGCTGTGGCCGATGGATATCACGGCGTGACCCCCGTAAAAATCCAAAAATGTCCGGTTTTGCTCATCAATCACTTGGGCGGCGCGGGCGCTTACCGGGGTAACGGGCATGAGCGGATATACATCAAATGGTTTCATCGTTAATAAGCTAAAGGTTTTAGTTGAAGCCCTGTGTTTTCGGGCAATTGAAAGGCGATATTCATGTTTTGTACCGCTTGTCCCGAGGCTCCTTTCAATAAATTATCGAGAATGGATGTGACAACCAATTTTCCTCGACCTACTTGAGTGTGCAACAGGCATTTATTGGTGTTAATCACTTGTTTTAGATCGATGTCGGTGGGACTAATCCAAACAAAGGGCTCTTTGGCATAAAAATTGGAATACAATTCGTTTGCCTCCAAATGACTTCCGTTGAAGTCGATGGTGGCCGTAATTAATATTCCACGGGTGTGAGCCCCCCGCTGAGGTATAAAAATCAGCTGGTCATCTGTTAAGTTGAGGTGCTCCTGAATCTCCTCATTGTGCTGGTGACTGAGGGTTTTGTAGGTGCTAAGGTTATTATTCCGCCAGCTAAAATGGGTAGTTGAAGTAGGCGATTGGCCGGCACCTGTGGATCCGGTAGTTCCCTGCACATGAATCTCGCCTGCCAACAAACCGCGCTGCTTGAGGGGAAGCAGAGCCAATTGAATAGCCGTTGCAAAACACCCAGGATTAGCGATGCTTTTAGCCGTTTGAATGGCAGATCGATTGAGCTCTGGGAGCCCGTAAACAAAGGTGCGTTCATTGAAGATTGACCCAGCTGCCAATCGAAAATCGTTACCCACGTCGATGACGAGAACTTGCGAACCTGGGCACAGTTTTTCAAGAGCCTGTTCTGATTTTCCATGACCCGAACACAGGAAAAGCACATCCAGTGGAGCATCTTCCAGCCCATGTTGAAAAACGAGATCGGTTTCGCCGAGCAGATCCTTATGAACCTCGGCAACCGCCTTACCCGCCTGACTTTCACTTAGGGCTTGAAGTGTATGCACCGCGGGATGACGGAGCAACAAACGTATGAGTTCACCCCCTGTATAACCCGCGGCTCCATAAATGGCGACCGAAATATTATTTTTCATGATGTACCGATACTTGGTTGAATATTTGAGCCTGATTGGCATAGATTTTGGCAAAACCACGAACATCTTGACCATTCCATAGGGTATTGCTTTCGCCGTAACTTCCAAATCGGGGATCCATCAAATCGAAATCCGACTTAACTCCTTCCAACACGAATCGATAGGGGTGTAACTGAACGAAAACCTCGCCACTTACTCGCTGTTGCGATTGACTCAAAAAGGCTTCGATGTCTCGCATAACAGGATCAAGGAATTGGCCTTCGTGCACCCAATGGCCGTACCACGTTGACAATTGATCTTTGGTGAGCAACTGCGATTTGGTTAACACGTGTTTCTCGAGCAAATGATGAGCTTTGAGAAGAATCATCGCTGCTGCGGAGGCAAAACCCACTCTACCTTTCATACCTATTATGGTATCGCCCACGTGAATATCTCGGCCAATTCCAAATGGACCTGCAAGGGATTCAAGCGCTTGAATAAGCTCTACGGGTTTGAGTTCCACTCCGTTTAGGGCAACCGGTTCGCCTTTTAGAAAGCGAATCGAACACATTTCGGACTCGCTTTTAGAGACAGGAACCGGAAAGGCCTCCTCGGGCAACACGCCTCGCGAAACCAGCGTTTCTCTTCCTCCTACCGACGTGCCCCAAAGACCTTTATTGATAGAGTACACGGCTTTCTCTGGATTGTAATCGATGCCTTCTGCAAGCAAATAGGACACTTCTGCCTCCCGACTTAGACCCAAGTCGCGAATGGGGGTGATGATTTGTATTTGCGGACAGAGAACGGAGAACACCATATCGAAGCGAACCTGATCGTTACCCGCGCCTGTGCTTCCATGAGCAATGGCGGATGCACCTATAGCATTGGCGTATTCTGCCACTGCAATGGCTTGTGTAACCCGCTCTGCACTCACCGACAACGGATATGTTTGGTTTTTCAGCGCATTGGCAAACAAGAGGTATTTCACACAATCGTCGTAAAACGCCTGTGTTCGGTTAGCCACCTCGAATGAGGCAAGCGGCAAGCGATTCGCGTGTTGCTCCATCTTTCTCAGCTCCTCAGACGAGAAGCCACCGGTGTTTACACATAGAGCATGTACTTCATACCCCATCTCCTTGTGAAGATAAACGGCACAAAAGGTCGTATCTAATCCGCCGCTGAAGGCCAACACTAGTTTAGTTGATGGTTTCATGGATTTGTTTTTTGCGTTTTTTCAGTTAATAATCGATTGGTTTTTAATTGCATCCAGCGGCCATAAAGGCCAGAGCGCTTGGCGACATCCCAGATCGACTTTTTGGTTTTTGCGGTAATGGGATCGAAGAGCATGGCGGTGCACAGGCAATTTTTTCGCTCCTTGGCAAGCAAGATTTCGTGATTAACACAGCTGGCACAGCCCTTCCAAAAAGCTTCGTCTTGAGTAAGCTCGCTGTAGGTTACCGGTTCGTAACCCAAATCGGCGTTGATTTTCATCACCGCCAAACCGGTTGTAAGTCCAAAAATCTTGGCGTCAGGGTAGCGTTTGCGCGAAAGCTCAAACACTTTCTGTTTAATTCTCTTGGCCAGCCCGTATTTCCTGAAAGCCGGAGCGACAATCAGTCCGCTATTGGCCACATATTTGCCGTGTGACCAAGTCTCAATGTAACAAAAGCCAGCCCACACCCCAGAGGTGGTCAGGGCAATTACCGCTTTTCCCTCGCGCATTTTCTCTTGAATGTATTGCGGATTTCGTCGCGCAATGCCCGTGCCTCTGGCTTGAGCTGAAAGGTACATCTCATCGCAGATCATTTCGGCAAAACACAAGTGTTCCTCATTGGCCACGAGGACCAAAAATTGCAGTTTAGGTTCCATAATGAACAAATTTGGCTTTCGCCAATAATGACACTGTTATAACCCCGTGAACAGCGAATCATATCGCATTCAAATGCACAGAGAATGGATCGTGGGGACACGGAGAACATCTCACGCAAACCCACAAAACACAGCCTGCACGTCTTGAAAACGGGCAATCAGTGGTATTTGATAAAATAAAATTTTGGAAAGGGAGCGTCTAGGCTCAACGTCGGAGAACGACGCATCGTCGGGTAGGAACAGAAAACCCGAAAGCGGGATTACCCGCGAAAGAAAGAGAACTCAGCAAAAATGAAAAAGGGGTCACTAGGTTATTTCCTAGACCTAGTGGCACTTTGGCCTTGCCATTCAAGAAAATGGCTTTAAAGCAGTACAACATCTCACTTAAATTTGGCGCAAACTTCTAAAAAATTTTCCGATAAATAGCGATATATCAAAATTTTCTACTGTCTTGTTTGCAATTACACAGAAAATGCACTCGTTAATCCATAAAATTAGGTATTTGCAACTAATTCCACAATCGGCATCTTCTGCATCAGGAAGATCCAGATCTATCTATGATTCAGATTCGATAAAATTCCACTGAACCTAGAAATCGGGTAATGATTCATTTTAAAGTGAATCTGCAATACACGTCGTTTTTTTGTACCTTAGGGTCATCCAAATACGCGTTATGATGAAGGTGAAATTTCTGGTTGCAGCCACCATGCTGGCTCTCAACCTAATTAGTTATGGTCAGTATTGTCCAAATCAGGGCGATTGTAGAGACTTCTTTTTGCGAATAGCTATTGGCAACAGGACCTACACAACCAATGCCCTGCAATGCAACAACAACGGTGGATATGAGTACTTTTCCAACGATACGATTTACTTATTGCCAGGAGATGCCTTGCCCGTTGAGGTAGAAAGCGATCAATTTCTTGAAACCGGGGTTGACTTATACCTCGACACCAACTTAAACGGACAGTGGGAGGCTGACGATGAGCGAACCATTTTGGCCGGCCCAGGGGCATTAGTTATTGAATATGGTGCATTGATTGCGGCTACCGATCAGCGACCCGGACTGTCCCGACTTAGGGTTATCTCTTACAATTTGGCTGATGCCCCTTCTGATCCTTGCAACACCGCTGCCTATCATGTGGTGGACTTCCCGGTGGTGTTTGGGAGAAAGGCAGAAATTCCCAAGTATTGCAGAGCAACAGGCAATTGCGGAGGGACTATGGGCTATCACATTCAACGGGTTCAGCTGGACGGAGAAAATGGCACAAAAATAGACAACACGACTCCCAACTCATGTGAAGTATATGCCGATTACACTCAGCTTAGAGCGGAAGTCCTGGGCGGAAATGATTATAACATCTCCATTACTGCTCAGCAAAACATGTTTTACGGAGTTGCTGCCGTGTGGGTAGATTGGAATAACAACGGAGATTTTGAGGCTACAGAAACTTTCCAAGCCATCAAAAAAACCGACTTTTCTGGGTATGATGCTACCATTACAGCTCCCGACAGTGGATTTGTTAGTGGGCTCAAACGCATGCGCGTTCGAAACACCATGTTACTCACAACCCCTGAACCTTGTGATTCGCTCAACAACGGTGAAGTAGAGGACTACACGCTACTATACATCAATCCTGAAAAACCCATCCCCTCTTGCCCTGTGCTTCTGATGCCTTCAAATGCGGCCAGCAATGTTTGCCTCAGCTCGGTATTGGGATGGCGCAGCTCACCGGGTGCAACAGGTTATCGAATTCGTTTGCGCACAGCAACCGCCACGGTTATCAATAATTTAACCACTACCGATACCACCCAAGCGGTAAACAACCTGAATCCAAATACAGAGTACTTCTGGGATGTAACAGCCTATAACGAAAATGGTGATGCTATTGGGTGCGGTTCATTCTCGTTTACCACCTCAGTAAATAACGATCCAAAAATAACTCTGGGTCCAGCCAATCAAATCCAAGCCTGCGCTGGAGATCAAACTGCCCTTACCAGTGTTGTTCAGGATGGCACCGCCCCTTTCTCTTACGCATGGGTATCCGATCCGTCGTCGACTGATCAACTATTCGACGACAACACGCTGTCCAACCCCTCATTCCAGTCAACTCCGGGCACATTTACCCTAAGCTGCACCGCCAGTGACGCCAACGGATGCAAAGCCACGGCCTCGCTGGTCATAACGGTTAATGCTAAGCCGGACAACAGAATGATTTCTGTGGCACAACCGACCTTGTGTGCCGGAACCGCCACTTCGCTAACCATTCAACCCGCCCTAGGAGCAGGACTGAATCTTACCTGGCAAGACAGCACTTCAGGAATTGCTTTTGCTAACAGCAGTCGGATTACGGGTTCAGCGAATCCCTACACCTGCACCCCCAACGCTGCTCAACAATTTTTTAGAGCGGTTATCGTCGATCAAACTACGGGCTGCAGAACTGTAAGTAATATCGTTCAAACCGAATGGTTCCCAACAGCCAGCATTCCCAATGTTGAAATCAGTCCATCAGCCACCCCCTGCCAAGGTCAAACCGTTCAACTATCTGTCGACTGGAACGGAACCACCCGTTGGAATGACGCCAATCAAACCTCTGGAAACATCCTGATGGTAAATACCTCGGGTTCGTTTATAGCCACTTTGACTGATGGTAATGGATGCGTTTTTGAGACCGATGCCGCCGTAATAACCGTTTTACCAACCCCAACAAAACCGGTCATTACAGCATCTGCCATGTCTGCATGCTCTGGAGATAGTGTATTGTTGAGCGCCGTATCGAATCAACCCATAACCTGGTTGGGACCTGAAATATCTTCTGGCAACTCGTTCTGGGTTAAAACTGCAGGTGAGTACACGGCTGTGGCTACTGCCGCCAGTGGATGTTTCAGCACCTCCGACCCCATTGCGATCTCATTCAACCCACTGCCCGCTGCTCCTAACGTAGTGCTTATTGGCAGCAACCCCGCTTGCAAAGGATCCTCCGTCATATTAAGAGCCAGCGGACAAGGAACCATACAATGGAACGACATTAACAATACGGTAGGTCCTCAACTCAATATTATCGAAAGTGGCAATTATTTTGCCACCTTGACGGATGCCAATCAATGTACCAGTCAAAGTCTACCCACTCAAATCACGATATTTGACCTACCTCCTGCTCCTGTGATTAGCACTACGACCGAGGCGCTTTGTCCAAATGAGACAGCAGTGTTAAGTACTCAATACAACACAGGCCTGGTTTGGTCGAATGGGTCTACTAACGCACAGATTAGTGTTCAACAGACGGGTACCTTCTCAGTGGTATTCACCGATGTTAATGGTTGCTCTAACACATCGGCACCATTGACCATTCGAGCTGGAGAGGTTCCACCAACCCCCGTCATTACACAATTGGCCGACACCCTTTTCGGCCCCCAAGCTACCCAGTACCAGTGGTTTGATGAAAACGGAGCCGTTGTGGGAGCTACCAACCGTCGATTTGAACCCAAGAAAACCGGATTCTATCGATTGGTGGTATTCTCTGCCGATGGTTGTCCGTCGGACACCAGCGCAGCCCTATTTTTCTCGGGCGTGGGTATCTCCGAGCTTTCGGAATTGGGGATGGTGTTATTCCCAAACCCCGCAACCGATCAATTAACCATTCAATCTGAAAGGAACGAGGCTTTTAGCGTAACCCTAACCAATCAGATCGGTCAAGTATTAGACCTACCCAGTAGATCAAATTTTGGAAGATTAACCCTTGATATCAGCACCATACCCAGTGGCTTGTATGTTGCGAGAATCCAATTGGGCCATACTGAAATCCAAGTTAAGGTGATCAAGCCATAACCCAACACCATTTACGCTTTGCCAAAAAGGGATGGTCAAATAGACCGTCCCTCTTTTTTTTGCAGGCGCCAAAGAATTTAATGCTCAGTTCTCTGAAAATCAGAGATCCAAGTATCTGAGGGTACGTTACAAAACAAAGTCCAAACGTTGGGTTTACCCCGAAACGCTCCTAAAATGCGAAGGCAGATTGCAGAAAACCAGAGATAGTTGCTTTGAGGATTTTTTTTCGATTCTTCGGATATGAGGTTGGCACATTTCCACTTTCAACCCATAAGAACACGCAACTACAACCACCTCTTCCAACCATACAATTATTTGGCGATTCATTGGAGACTAGAAAAAATTACCATGAAATTTGCATATTCAAGAATTTAACTATATTTGCATCCTGAAAGTCATGAAAAAACACACCAACTATAGCACGTATTATTTCTGGTACCGATTTGCTCGGCCGGAAGAGCTATGGGGTATGTAATCGATCGCACACAACACCTCACTAGTATACAAGCCCGGCCACAAGCCGGGCTTTTTTCATTTAGATCCTGCTCAAACCATGTCTACATTAACCAACCAAAATCAAATCCACTCTTCAAACCACTGCATTGCCATTGCCGGGCATTTGGGTTCGTTTCATCACGAGGCTGCACAGGCTTATTTTGGCCGCGATGTAGCCGTGGCGGAGCACGGGGATTTTGCTTCTACCGTGGCCTCATTAAAAACTGGCCGCTGCTCAAATGCCATTCTCGCCATTGAAAACACCGTAGCAGGGAGTATTTTGGCCAACTATCGACTGATTTTCGATGAGGACGTAAAAGTATTGGGTGAAGTATTTCTACCCATTGAACTTCACCTAATGGGAGTGAAAGGGGCTACATTACATCGGGCCACCTCGGTGCAATCTCATCCCATTGCTCTCAGACAATGTGCTGATTTTTTGGGGCGACACCCCCATCTTACCGTCATTGAAAAAAATGATACGGCGTCATGTGCCCGCGACGTGTCGGCACAAGGGGATCCTTCCACACTGGTAGTGGCTGGCCTGGCCTGTGCAAAGCGATATAACCTCGAAATCTTAGTACCCCGAATTGAAAAGAGTCCGCGGAATTTCACCCGCTTCCTGATTCTTTCCAAAATCGATAACCCCGTAAGTGGGGCAAACAAAGCTACGTTGAGTTTCAGCTTGCGCAATCTTCCGGGCACCTTGGCTCGATTCCTCCAGACGATTCATGCTCATGAGGTGAATTTATGCGGAATCCAGTCACTTCCTCTCCTTCAAGAGATTGACAATTACCAATTCTACGCCGATTTGGAGTATCGACCTGAAACCGACACCACCCGGTTGTTTAAGGCTCTTGAAGATCAGGCCAACACCTTTCGAATACTCGGCAAATACCAATCAAACGATCAACGAAATTCCACCTTACCTCAAAACCTATGAATCTATTCTCTAACTCCACTCATCAGAGTTTACTCATTGCAGGCCCTTGCAGTGCCGAAACAGCGGATCAGCTGCACCAAACGGCAAACGAACTCATGCTGCACACCAAACCCAACCTGCTTCGCGCTGGGGTCTGGAAACCCCGTACCCGACCGGGCGAATTTGAAGGTGTTGGTATTCCGGCATTAGGCTGGTTGAAAGAAGCCGGACTCAAACACGGAGTTCCCGTTTGCACTGAGGTTGCGAATGCCCAGCACGTTGAGGCCGCTTTGAAAGCCGGTATTGATGTGCTTTGGATCGGTGCTCGAACCACGGTAAATCCTTTTTCGGTGCAAGAAATTGCCGATGCGCTGCAAGGCGTGAAAATTCCAATCATGATCAAAAACCCTGTAAATCCTGATATAGCCTTGTGGCTAGGGGCAATGGAACGACTAAACCGGGCCGGCATAGAGCAACTGGCTGGAATCCACAGGGGATTTACACACTACGGCCGCTCATCTTTCCGCAATGAGCCCATGTGGGATATTGCCATTCGTTTTAAACAAGAGCTACCTCAGACACCCTTGATCTGCGATCCCAGTCACATTGCAGGCAAACGCGAATTGCTCGCCCTTGTCGCGCAGCGCGCTCTTGACCTCGATTACCAAGGGCTCATGATCGAGTCGCACGTGAATCCCGATCAAGCTTGGACCGACGCCAAACAACAGGTAACCCCTGAGAATTTAGCAGGTATTCTAGGCAGTTTGGTCTCACGGAAACCCACAACCGACAGTCCGTCGCTTCAGCAAGCCCTCGACGCACTCCGCAGCCAAATTGATCAAATTGATGAGAAAATCATGCACGCGATGGCCGAGCGAATGCAAGTGGTTGCCCAAATTGGATCTTACAAACGGCAACACGGCGTTACCATTTTACAGGTGAACCGCTGGGATGAGATGGTTAAAAAACGTTCCCATATGGGTGATGCCTTGGGCTTGTACCCCGGATTTACTCGTAAAATGCTCGAGATCATCCACGCGGAGAGCATTCGCCGC
>DASUEB010000179.1:0-3916 GCA_036275295.1 Luteibaculaceae bacterium
GGACGACTTGCGAGAAAACAGCATAAGAATCGTTGGACCAAACAACCTAATTGGCTTCGCCAATACGCAAGGCGAAGTAATAATCACCCCTCAGTTTGAAATGGCGTCATCATTTTACCAAGGAAAAGCCATCATTGGTAAGGGATGTAAAAAAGTACCGTGGGATAATCACGTTCAAGAAGGTGGATGTAATCATTTCTCCATTATATGCAACGAAAATGGTTACATCGATCGTCAGGGCAACATCCAAAAGATAGGTCGTTACTCCTACGAAGAAATTATGAACGAAATTAAATGGAAACCAGAGGATTAGAGTAGTACCATGCAAACTGGACTACTTATTGTTTTTAAAATATCAATTCCAAAGCCAACTGCGCCACAAACCCTCACTCCTCATTTCCTCCTCCGCCTTCATGGCTCTTTTTTGGATCTTCAATCAAAACCGACGCTATCAACCTTAAATGACCCATAACGCATCTTTCCGGGTCGTTTTTGACTTTTTCACTGGCTTTTTGGGTGCCTACCCACCGCCAAGCCACCTGATGGAAGTCTTATTTTTTTGGTAAAATCAAGCTAGGCAACCGGGTTGTGGAGCACCTTACACCCTGAACCGCAGCCCGTGCACACATCGGGCAGGCGCTGCACGCAAGGGATCGGTTGATAATGTTGTCGAGCTTTCCGCGGGTACACCCCTGTGAAAAACCTCAATCCAAAAACCTCAAAATCATCCCTCCCACTTCAGGCCCAGCATAGATGCCCACTCCTCTATAAGGTCTATATCTTCTTTGGTGGGTTTCTTATTTCTGAGGCCTGCTACCTGCACTATTTTTTGACCCCGTGCCTCAATGGTCAGGTAGGGTTGAAATCCTCTCGCGTGCTCCTTTTTCATGCTCCAAATTGAGCAGTGATTCATCGAACAGGCCCACAGATACGACGAAACACAGTGTTTCAGTGCATCGCCTTCGGCAAAGAGCTCCTCGCCCCGCGTAATCTCCCGGAAGACATACCTCGCCCCGTCACTGAAAAGCGCAATCTCTTCTTTTCCAGAACCCATCCACGTCATTGCTGCAGCTTCCTGGCGCTGAGCATGGTCGTGCCAATCGAACATGGCCCTCAGCACCGATGATAATGTTCTACCCTTGAACGAGTATCCGGGTTGACAGCTGAGGTGTTCAAAGTAATCGATCAAGTCGGTCGGCGACGCTAACTCCTCTTCCCAATCTATCTGGGCCAAAAAAGCATAGGCATCTTTCCAGAATTCAATTTTCTCCGCATAAAGATCCAATTGCCACTGAAACAGTTTATTGGCGGGCAAAAAGACGCTTAAAAAATTATAATGCTCCGATTTCCCCACTGTTTTCGCGGCTAGACACACACGGCGAAGTACTTCGTTATCGAATGGGATGGCTGGAAGCTTTACCAACAATGCCGCTTCTTTTCGAGACAATGGCACGGGTAAACTGGGGTAATTCCTCAAACTATGGCCTTGCAGCACAAACATCAACCCCTCCAGATCATTGGCCTTCAGGTAGTTTAGGTTGGCACTCAGGAGCCGTGGATTGTCGTATTTGACAAACAAATGAGCGAACAGATCATGTACATTTTTTGCGAGCAGTAATCTAGACAGGTGTGTAAAGCCCGAGCGAAGAGAGCGCAGTTGCATGCCGGGGTATTTGGCCAGCACCAGCGAGATATTGAGCAGCTGATCGGCAACCAAAGGGTGATTGATTTCGATGCCTTCCTGATTTCCCAGCAGTTGAATGTAAAAATCGCGGCTGATTTCGAACTCGTATTGAGTCTGCGATTTAAACAATTCGTTGTGTTGAGCCGCCTTCAAAAGCGACTCGACCATGGCGGAATACAAACCCATGGCTCGGACATAATTTTCTGAAAACAGCGTCAACCACCGCTCCAACCTCACGCGGTGAGTGGGCTCCAGAAAGCTGTACACCTGTCCGGCGAGGAAGTCGAACCAATCGGGATCATCCACTCGCGACAACACCTCCTCCAAGACGGCAGTTTTTTCATAGCCCTCATAAGCATGTCTCATTCCACTCAGCCAAATTGGGGATTAGCAACTTTTAGTCGGACGAATTTAGCAAGTTTACCACAAGATCCGGCCCCTTGCAGGCGGTGGATTGCGCTGGTGATGACCGAGGTTGGTGTTTGTTTGATTTCGTTGTGAAAAACCCATTGCTTTGGGCATGTATACTCCCTTAAAAGACCAGTGTAGTGAAAAACAAGTTGTCTATTGAGTTTTCAGGTCTCGCAGGATCCAAGAGAAATTTTGAGTAGCTTTACTTGGATAGACGAAAAGTGCGCCACGGCGGGGCTGATAGGAGATGATTTGAGGAGGGGTGGATGGTTGCTGGTTAGCTGCCAATTTATTTCAAAGATTAAGCTTGATGTAAATTCTAAAATGATCATAAACCGTAGAATAAAGCGCATTAAAAAAGGAACATGACCTTGATCAAAATTATAAAAGTAACTTATAAAGTATTAGTTGTCTTCATTTTTGGCACCGTTTCTACTGCATGCGAAGGAGTGAACACCGCAAATGGCACTGTAAGAGAAAACGCGACAAATAAACCGCTCGACAGTGTCCTTTGTAAAGTGATAGAGACAGGTCAAGAATATTATACAGACTCAGCTGGTAACTACATTGCAGACGGGCCATTTGGAAGTTGTATAGGAGAATGCAAAGACATGACAGTGGAGTTTTCCAAATCAGGTTACAAGTCCCAGAAGTTGGTAAATCCCGGAAAAAAAACCATATATCTCGAGAAATAATTCGGGATGTTATTAGTGCAATTCTACAAAATAAAAATTACAAACGCGGTTGCCCGTCTGCCGCACGTGGTAGCGACATGTCTATTCAAACAGTTTCGCGCTTAAGTGACGGTCTAAAATTTTTCAAGGCGGTTTATCATCATACAAGTCTTGGCTAAGTATATCATAGTTTCATTGGAGTGAATGCGGTATTCATAGTCTTTAGCGAGGCGTCTATAGCTTTCCAGCCATGCAAAAGTCCGCTCCACGATCCATCGTTTTGGCAGTACTTCGAAGGATGAGGGGTCATTACTTAAGACTATGTCCATTTTTAAACGAAATTTTGATTTTACTGTATTTTTCAATTTACCCCGATAACCTCCGTCTGCAATTATTTTTGACAACCGGCTGGAACTTTTGGTTGCTTTTTTGATGACCTCCATACAGCCCACAGAATCATGAATATTTGCTGCGTGAACATCGACTGCGATCAATAACCCAAGAGAATCAACTATCAGGTGGCGTTTACGGCCTTTCACTTTCTTACCCCCGTCGATTCCCCGTACGCCTCCTTTTCGGGTTGTCTTAACTGACTGGCTATCAATTATGCCTATTGATGCACTTTCCAATTTGCCCAACTTTACCCGAAGATCGGCTGGGAGGATGTTGTGTAACTTCTTAAATAAACCGCTGCTTTTCCATTTGGTAAAGTAGTAATAAACCAATTACCAAGCAGGGTAACATTTTGGCAACATCCTCCATTGACATCCTGTTTTGAGCAAATACAAAATCCCATCAAGAATGTCACGCAAAGCGTATTTCCGTTTTCGATTGTCGTCGTTTATTCTTATTATTGTGTTCCACTGATTGTCGCTAAAGTTGGAATTTATTTTCACTTTGTCTTGTCGTTGTGATGATCAACGAGATAACAATAAATGAATTGCAAATAAATGACAATCAGTGGTTTAATAGGCTTATTTTTAACAATTAAATTTTTAGAAAGTCTCTGAAATAGGCATGAAGAGGATTAAAAATTTAAATGACTATCCGCAACTGTTCCACACCGAAAATAGATTACGCAGTGACTACTGAACTTGGCTCCAAAAAGAGCTTATGAACAGAACAGAATTAGCCAAAATTATCCATA
>DASUEB010000180.1:0-4953 GCA_036275295.1 Luteibaculaceae bacterium
GATAAGCTCGTGGGGGTTTCGGTGGTTCGCGATTCGGCGATGTGGGAGCACGTGCAACGTCGCGCTCGTCAAAAAGGGGTGGGCCCTGAAAAATTTTCGCTGCTGTTCGACCGAGATTTTGGGGGTTACAACCGGTTTAATGACCAACTTATGGATTTTTTAACAACTTTCAGCGAAATAAGCGGTACCTTTGCCGAGCCAATCTACACAGGGAAAGTGTTTTATGCGGTACATCAACTGTGTTTGGAGGGGTATTTCCCCAAAGAACACAAGGTATTGCTGATTCACACCGGTGGATTGCAAGGTTGGAACGGTTATCCGGAGCTAACGCCCTTTAAAACAGATCGATAAACCAGGGGCCAAACTTCAATTACAGGAAATCGTTTCATCGAGCTGTTATGAAGAAATTCGCATCTCTACTGTTAACGGTTGCTCTGGGTTTGAACGCCTTAGCTGCTGACCCCAACAAAACCACAACCAGCAAGAATTCGGTTAAGACCTACATCCGCCAATGGGCGAAGGTAGCCCAAGAAAACATGTCGAACTTCGGCATTCCCGCCAGTATCATCTTGGCACAGGGCATCTTGGAAAGCGGGTATGGCAACAGTTCCATGGCTCGCAAAGCCAATAATCACTTCGGCATCAAATGCCTCGGCTGGGAAGGCGAAGAGTATTATCAAAGCGGATCTACCCGCTCTTGTTTTAGGAAATACACCTCCTCGCGCGACAGTTTTAAAGATCACGCCCGCATTCTCAGCACGAAGGACCGCTATAGGTTTTTGTTCCGCTACGACATTCGCGACTATCGCGCTTGGGCCCGCGGACTCAAAAAAGCCGGTTATGCGTCAAACGGACAGTACGACCGATTGCTGATCAAAACCATTGAGCAGTACCAACTGTACAAATTCGATCAGGAGATCGCCGGAAACGGAAAAGTGCGCCTCACACCGCCCGATCCTATGCGCAAACCTCAGGAAGTGCCCGTGGCCATGCCTTTGGAACCCGCTCCCATAGCCATCGACATGCAACCGATCGTCGCTGACGGCAGTGCAGAGCTGTTGATCCCGGCCAGCGATGCAGTTGACCTCGAGATTCGATTGCCCGAAAACTTTGTGCCCGAAGCGCGCATCGCTTCTGGAGTGGCGCTGCGTCATCACGTGGTTCAGCCCGGCGATCAGTGGCTCACCATCGCTGAAAAATACGGTTTAACCGTTGCTGAACTTCTGGCGTTCAATGAATTGGATCACTTCTCGGTATTAACCATGGGCGAGCCGATTTACTTGGAACCCAAGAGCGAATCGTGTCGTTATGCCACGCACACCATGCGTCCTGGACAGACCGTTTGGGAAGTGGCGCAGTATTATGGAGTGACCGAAAAATACCTGCGCAAGATCAACCGATTGCCCAAAAATCGCGAACTCAATTCAGGATCAGAGCTTTGGCTTAAACCCTATCATTAAGTTATTAACAATTTTCAGATTACACCACTCAAGTAAGGAGGGTTATTGTTAATTTCCCTCTCCCAAAAGGTGTAAGCATGAAAAAAATTCTACTGATTTGCGCGTCAATGCTGACTTTAGCCCTTTTTTGGGGCGGGGTTAGAAGCGGCTCCACAGCGGCTACCCTGAGTTACATCGAAGAGTGGAAATGGATCGCCATGGCCAATCAGGAAGAATACGGCATACCGGCGAGCATCACGCTGGCGCAGGGCATTCACGAAAGTGCCAGCGGAACCAGCAAGTTAGCTCGCGAAGGAAACAATCATTTTGGCATCAAATGCCACGGTTGGTCGGGTGAGCGATACATGAGTGCCAAAGGCAGCTGCTACCGCAAATACACCCAAGCCGAAGACGGTTTTTGCGACCACGCCCGCATTCTTAAATCGCAAAAGCGCTACGCCTCCTTGTTTCAGCTTCCCAGCGACGACTTCAAATCGTGGGCCTCAGGACTCAAAAAAGCAGGTTATGCCAGTGCCCCTGCCTACCCGCAGTTGCTCACCAAGGTCATCAACGACTACGGCTTGCACCTGCTAGATATTCCCTCCAGCACCCGATTGGACAGCCTCGCCGAAACGGCCAGTAGGTAGGTTAGAGATGGTTTTTGGGCAAGAAGGGTTATGGTTGACCCTTCACAGCGGTTTTAACGCGGTTTGCGGCTCATTAAGAGCTTCAGGTGGTAACTACCTAAATCAATGTTGAGGTGGCTCTTATTCAATTTAGAAGTCAAACGGGCTAGCATTAATGCTTTATTGCCGCTGTGCCGCTTGCGTCACTGATAAATGTTGCCGTCTTTGATGACGGTTTTTTTTCCGATGAGATTTTTTCTGTTTTGCAGTGGGTTTTGGTCGAAGATAATCAGGTTGGCCTTTTTGCCCTTTTCGATAGAGCCGTAAAGATGGGAGGTGTTCATTGCCCTTGCGCTGTTTAGCGTGGCGATGCGCAGTACCTCATGCATCGGGATGCCCAATTCGCACAACAACAGCATTTCCGATAAAGCTGCTTTGCCTCCCTCCGGACAATCGGTTCCCAAATTGAGTGGAACCCCTGCGTCGTAAAGTCTTTTGACATAGGAAGCAAGGATCTTGTATCCCTCGATGCATTTTTGTTTTTGCAATTCGGTTCCTTTGAAAGGGTAGTCTGCCATTTCGGTCATGTCTTTGTAGAACCAAGTAAGTCCGTATCGCTGGGCGAAAATATGCAGTGTTGGCGTGATCGAGACCTTGTGGTATTTCAGTTTGGAGATCAGTTGGTCAAATCCAGCTTTATTGGGCCCAACATAAAGTAGCTGTTCCATCATCCATTCCATAAAGGCAGGTTCAAATGACGGATCGGTGTATTTTCGATTAAAATTTTCTTCAACCATCGCTTGGTCACGGTCTGAAAGATCGGTGGTAACCAAGGTGTAAGCGTGTTCAATGTCTTTTACCCCAAGGCCAATTACCGAATCAACTGAGGTAATGGCATTGTCCCCCACATGGGCGCATACATTCATGTTTAGTTGTTCTGCTTTGCGCAGGGCTGCGCGCAGTTCAGGGTATTGCAATCGCCAGTACAGCTTGATATGTCTTATTCCTTGATCGTAATACTGCTGAACCTTTCTGGCGGCATCTGCCGAGTCTTTGACTGCGGCGTGCGCGATGTATGTTTTGCGATTGGGATCGAGTGTTACCAGTGCCCCTCCTGAATTGTAAATGTCGACGTGAGCGGGATCTGGATTTTTTTGCCATGAAAGCATCATGGGGCACCACGGCTCGGGCTGTCCCGCACTTCGAATGGTAGTAACGCCATGTGGAAGATAGGTCTGAGATATTCTTTGGCGATAAATCGCAATAGAATCGGGTACCACGTTTAGCGGGGCTTGTTCAAAATCGCCCAATACATCGGTTGGGTGGATGTGAATGTCGATAAAACCAGGCGTTACCAACTTGTTATTGGCATGGATCACCCTTTCGGATTGGTATGAGTCGCCACTGGCCACCACATCTACTATTGTTCCTTTGCGGATCAAAATGTCACGATGTTTTTCCGTTTTCCCCGTTATCGCATTAAAAACAGTGGCGTCTTGGATAATCAAATCGCAACGATCTTGGTGGCAGCCATTAAATAGAAATGAACTGAAAGAGAATAGGATGAGGTAAAAATGTTTCACGGCGAGGGTCGGGCTTGGCGGGGGATGTTTTTGGATGAGTGCTAGAGGTACTTGGTTTTGGTGTTTTATTCTTTGAATGGGACGTCATGTCCCTAGATCAATTAACGCATAAAAGTAAATTTATTTTTTTCCAGAGAAAACACAATTTTTGACAAGACAAGAGGTTTCGTATTCGCCGCTACAACCGCTTTTGATTGCGGTTGCAATCTGCGATGACGGCAAGACCCGTACTCGCGGTTTCGGTTTTGGATCAGGACCTTCCACTCACAAGGGTTTTTCTAGGCTAGCTAAGGCCTGTGCCCTTCAGAAAGGGCTTTCATTTGAATGTGGAAGGTATGTTCCGAAATGAATGAAAAACTCCACCGTTCAGCGAAACATGAGATTTTTGTCCCTCTTCGCCAGAAAAAAGTAACCCTCGGTTTTTATTAAAATCCCAAAGAGAAAGGCCCACAAAGCTCTTGGAGGTTCTGTTAAACCTTTTCACGTCTGTGCGGTTCGGTTTCCGTGTTGCTCTGATTAAGCGGGGTGTATGCCCTTCAAGAGCTATGGAAACTTAACTTTACGAGCTACTTTAACGGTAACTTAGGCAACCCAACAGTCCGAAGTACCTCATTAGCTTTTTCAACCTTATCTTGGAAAATGGGCATACTTTTATACTTCTCTAATGAGCTGTCAATCCGCACAATTGGCACTTTTTCTTCGTTTAAATTTTTTATCCTCTTCATGCCTAATTCAGAGACTGTCTAAAAATGTAATTGTTAAAAATAAGCCTAATAAACCACTGATTGTCATTTATTTGCAATCCATTTATTATCTCGTTGATTATTACAACAACAAGGAGAAGTTAAAATACATCCCAACTTTAGCGACAATCAGTGGAACACGATAATAAGAATAATCGGCGACAATCGAAAACGGAAATACGCTTTGCGTGACATTCTGATGGGATTTTGTATTTGCTCAAAACAGGATGTCAATGGAGGTTGTTGCCAGAATGTTACCCTGCTTGGTAGTTGGTTTATTACTACTTTACCAAATGGAAAAGCAGCGGTTTATTCAAGAAATTACACAACATCCACCGAAACGATCTGCGGGTAAAGTTGGGTAAATTTGAAAGTGCATCAATGGAAATAATTGATAAACAGTTAGTTAAGACAAACCGAAAAGGAGGCGTACGGGGAATCGACGGGGGGTAAGAAAGTAAAAGGCCGTAAACGCCACATGATAGTTGATTCTCTTGGGTTATTGATCGCAGTCGATGTTCACACAGCAAATATTCATGATTCTGTGGGCTGTATGGAGGTC
>DASUEB010000181.1:0-4400 GCA_036275295.1 Luteibaculaceae bacterium
GTGCTGCTGGCTGCGAGTGTTTCCGCTCGTGAGCCCAAGATATCTGGAGACGTAAAGCAGAATCGTCTTCAGATGAAGGCGGAAGGTTGTGCGCCTGCTACTGCGGTGGCCTCTTTGGAGTTCAACAACGTGCGTGCGCGAATTGAAAACGGTGGTAATATGTGGCAAGACCGTACCCGCAACGTGTCTGCCTACGAAGTACCCAAAAATTCAGGTATCCGCTCCATTTTTGCGGGTGCGCTGTGGATGGGTGGTTTATCGCCCAGTGGACAACTCAAGTTGGCTGCGGTAACCTTCAGAAACCGCGGAAATGATTTTTGGCCAGGCCCACTTACTAACGACGGTTTAGCGAATGCTGATCCCGTGGTTTGTGCCGATTGGGATAAGTTTTTTAAGGCCTCTAAAGCTGATGCTATCCGTCACAGAGCTTGGGCTGAGGCTAAACTAGCAGGAATGGCTGAGGAACTTTTCCCAGGATATGCCCCGCCGAATTACTTTAACGAATGGCCAGCACAAATTGCTCTCCCTGACTATGATCAGAATTTGGCACCTTTCAACGACTTCGATGGCGATGGAATATACAATCCTTCTGAAGGAGATGCACCAGACTATGCGTTGACCGCTGGTCCACTTGACTGTCGTGAAGCTACGAGATCAGTGCCGCTATTTGGCGACACCACCATTTACTGGATTTTCAACGACAAGGGTAATATCCACACCGAAACTGGTGGGGACCCTATTGGTATGGAAATCCGTGCACAGGCTTTTGCATTCGCTGATAAGTCGGCCATTAACAACATGACCTTTTATAACTACGTTCTAATCAATCAGGGTACTCAGCGCCTTGAAAACACCTACTTTGGTCAATGGGCAGATGCTGACCTTGGTTTCTCTGACGACGACCGCGTAGGCTGCGATGTATCTCGTGGTCTTGGATTCTGTTACAATGGGGATAATGATGATGATGTTTCGGGTGGTGGACAACGCGGTTACGGTTTGACACCCCCTGCGGTGGGTATCGACTTTTTCCAAGGACCTTTCCAAGATCCCGATGGTTTAGACAACATTGGTCCCTATGACGAGAATTTGGCTCCAGCTGGAAAAGTTGGGCCAATCTCTTATGAGGAGGCCACAGCTGGCAAAGGTATACCGTATCTTGGGCTTGGCATTGGTTACGGAGACGGCTTTCCCGATAATGAGCGTTTTGGAATGCGTAAATTCGTTTATTACAACCGCGGTGATTTGAGCCCCTCTCCAAACACCGCTGATCCCTCAGATGCGGGTGATTATTATGGTTATCTGCAGGGGCGTTGGAAGGACGATCGCCGCTTTGTTTACGGTGGGGATGCCTATCAAAAGGCTGGAGCCTGTCCGGAGGGTGTTGTTAGCCCAACCGCTTTCTGCGACTTTATGTTCCCGGGCGACTCAGATCCACTTAATTTCGGTTCGCTCGGTGTCGATTATGGTTGTCTTTGGGACGAAACGGAGGCTGGTAATAACCCAGGCGACAGACGTTTCATGCAATCGGCTGGTCCTTTTACCCTTACTCCAGGTCAGGTAAATAACATTACCGTGGGTATTGTTTGGGCCCGCGCTCAGACCGGTGATGCGAATGCATCGGTGATCGAATTGAAGAAGGCGGATGACTTGGCACAAGGGTTGTTTGACAACTGTTTCCAGTTGTTTGAAGGTCCAGACGCTCCGGATTTGTCGATAACAGAGCTGGATAGAGAATTGGTTCTTACCCTCAGTAATCCACAAACTTCAAACAACTTTAATGAGTCTTACAAAAAGGTTCGTCCTGAGATTCCTGTCAATTTCGATCGTGATTATAATTTCGAAGGTTACCTTATTTATCAAGTTAGTGACCCAACGGTGTCTCCTGCGGAATTGAGGGATCAGAGCAAGGCGAAGCTTATTTTTCAGTGTGATATTCGAAATTTTGAAAAGGATTCTGCTGGTCGTGATTTGCTTAATCGGCCAATTAGTGACCTTATAAACTACAACAACGGGCCGTTATCCAAGCTACCAGAGCCTGAGCTAATGGTCAAAGGGTCAAACAGCGGACTCATCCGAGCTATTCGTGTAAAAGAGGATGCTTTCTCCACAGCACGTGATCGGACCATCATCAACAATAAACCTTATTATTTCGTGGCGATTGCTTATGCACAAAATAACTGGCAGACATTCAACCCGGTAACGTTGGTGGGACAAACGGAGGTTTTTGTTTCTTCTCGAAAGAACGGTCGAGCTGGAGCCATTGTACCTGTAGCTGCAATCCCGCACATCATCACTCCTGAAAATGGTGGTACGATTTTGAATTCAAGCTTCGGAGAAGGACTTGTTGTCACTAGGCACGAAGGAACTGGAAATGGGGGGTTCTTTGTTGATATTGACCCATTATCTGAGGAGGAAATCCTTGCCAATGGACGTGCCGATAACATTACTTATAAGCGAGGATTCTCACCAGTAGGGGTTAAAGTGGTTGATCCTCTAAAGGTTAGGGATACTGAGTGGGAATTGCGTTTCATTCCCGACGAACAAAACCGCGCCAATGCCGCAACGTGGGTTTTGACTGATAAAAACATGGATGAAAAAGGCGATATCCGCAGCTACAAGTCTGATAAGGCAATTAACGCTGGTGGTGGTGAGCAGCTAATTCTTCAGGAAGGTATTTCGGTGCGCATTGCACAAGTATCCTACTTCACCGAAGGCTCTAACCAGAAAACCGAGCCAATAGGTGCTGAACTGGTTTTTGAAGAAAACCCAAACGATCAGTGGTTATCTGGTGTTCCAGATCGCGATGGTCCTGTGCTCCAGAACTGGATTCGTGCAGGTAATTTGACCGGCGTGAGCAATGGCCAAAACGATTATTCTATTAATGCCGACTTCAATCAAAGCTATGAGAAACTGCTGAATGGAACTTGGACGGCTTTTGCGCTGGGTAGCGACACCTCGTTAGGTCCGTTGAACCCAGATGTTTCTGAAACGGCGCGCAATCAGCGTAACACCGAATTAGCTAGAACCGTAAGTGTTGACATTGTCTTCACATCCGATAAATCGAAGTGGACTCGCGTTCCAGTGCTTGAGATGTGCGACGTCGCAGATTTCGCCCAAGGAAATGCCCAGAAAGGACGTTTGCGCAAAGCGCCATCTGTTGACAAAAACGGACTCAACGTATTCCAAGGGGGTACATCGTTGGAAGCCACCTTCGACGGAGACAGTGGAATGAGCTGGTTCCCCGGATATGCCATAAACGTAGAAACCGGAGAGCGCCTAAACATGGCCTTTGGTGAGAATTCATTCCTTGCCGGTGAAAATGGCCGCGACATGATTTGGAATCCAACTTCGCGTTTGTCAGCTGGTTTTCCCGGAAATGAGGAGTATCTCTTTGGTGGTATGCACTATATCTTCGTGTTCAGAAACGATCGCTTTGCGGGTGCAAACAACGTGGGTCCAAATGACCCAACGGCCGACAACTTTGTACCTTCGTACGATCAAGCGGGTATGATGGCCAGAGCATTCCGTTCTGGTGATAGAAACAGGATCCGTAACGTTTGGAGAGGATGTAGTTGGATTGGTTTACCATTGTTGACCCCGACGTATTCGTACAAGCCTATGACCGAAGGTTTCATCCCCTCTAAGGCTCGTGTTAAACTTCGTGTTAACAAGCCCTATCAGCACTACCCAGTGGGTGATTTGACCTACTCTGACTCTGCCTCGACGCCAGGTTTGATGAATAAGTTATTCCCGATCTATACAATAAGCGCAAAGGGTTACCAGGCTCTAAAGAACCAAGCTGAAGTCGCTAAAAATGCACTTGACATTGTAAGAGCAGTTCCTAACCCTTACTATGCATTTAGCCAATATGAGGCCGGTCGTTTGGATAACCGAATCAAGATTACTAACCTTCCAAACTCTTGTACGATCTCAATATATACGGTCGATGGTACACTGGTGCGCCAGTTCAAAAAAGATAATACACTCACGTTTATTGAGTGGGATCTTAAGAACTTTGGAAATATACCGGTATCCAGTGGCGCTTATCTGATCCACATCGATGCACCAGGTATTGGTGAAAAAGTGGTTAAATGGTTTGGTGTGATGCGCCAAGTCGATCTTCAGAGCTTATAACTTTAATTGAACAGGATCATGTTTTTTAAGAAAAATAAACTATTATTCACAGCTCTGCTAAGCGTTTCAGCTGTTACCAGCACTTTTGCTGGTAACCCTGACCGCGCTGGTTCGGCTGGTGGGGCCCAACTTTTAATTAACCCTTGGGCCAAGAGTTCAGGCTTGGCAAACTCTGGGACTGCCTCTATAACAGGTGCAGAAGCCATTTGGCAGAACGTAGCTGGCCTTGCTTTCACGAAAAAGACGGAATTGATATTCAATTCATG
>DASUEB010000182.1:0-17581 GCA_036275295.1 Luteibaculaceae bacterium
GTTTTGGATATCGAGAGATTCGGGTGATTTTTCAAAACCGTTGTTGTAAAGCAGTTGACCATCGGCCGTGTAAATGGAGGTTCGCTCATCGTAAATGACAAAAGAATTTCGGTCGATGATCCGCTGAAGACTACTGTCTACCTGCTGAACGCGCAACAAAAGGTTAGCTGAACTTATGGCCCTAGATTCCAATCGGCTGTAAAAGTCCTCCCTTCGGTAGTCTGCTGATTGCCAATAAATAATGAGTGAGAAAACACCCAGCACCACAATAACGATGAGCGAAAATTGGAGCGCTAGTTTCTGGCGGATGTTCATACAGGAAGGAAAAAATAACCAAATCCGACTTTAGTCTGAATCAAAGGAATTTCAAATCCCTTGTCAATTTTCTTTCTCAGGTAATTAACATAAACCTCTATGATGTTGGTGCCCGTATCGAAATGGATATTCCAAACCTTTTCAGCAATTTCTGCCTTGCTGAATACCATGCCGGGGTGTTTTGCTAGTAGAGCTAGTAGTTGGAATTCCTTGCTGGTTAGGTTGATTTCTTGACCTGCGCGCACCACCAACTTTGAATCGTAATGGATCTCTAGATCGTGTATCCGCAGGACGTTTGCATTAACTGGACTGGGTGTTGTTCGGCGAAGGAAAACTCGAATCTTGGCCAATAGCTCCTCGAAAACAAATGGTTTCACTAAATAATCATCGGCACCTAAGTCAAAACCTTTCAGCTTGTGATCGCCCGAACCCAGCGCCGTGAGCATGATGATGGGAACCTCTGTATTCTGGCCCCGAATCTCGCGACAAACGTCGTACCCATTCACCAGTGGTAAGTTGATATCCAGAATTACACAGTCGTAATTGTGTTGACTTACCTGCTGAATGGCTGCATTGCCATCGCCAGCAATGTCACACGCGAAATCGTTCTCTTCAAGGCGAATTTTGAGCACGTTTGAAACGCGCTCTTCATCCTCGACAATCAATATTCGCGTGTTTTTTTTCATAATCAATATACCTCTAATGCCTTTCGAATGGCGTTCACATCTTCATCGGTAATTTCTAGGTGAAATACCAGTCGAATACTCTGCGGTCCAAAAGCCATTGCTTTAACGCTGTGATTTTGGAGGTGTTGGAGGACCTTATCGCGTGTAGCGGTATCGGCAACAAAAAAGATCACAATGTTTGTCTCACACGGCAAGACCTGTTCTACCCAGCTTTTCTGAGTCAAGGCCTGCGCCACCTCTGCGGCATGTCGATGATCTTCAGCTAAACGCCCTACGTTGTTTTTCAAAGCGTATATACCGGCAGCAGCCAAAATACCAGCCTGACGCATTCCACCTCCCATCATCTTGCGGTAGCGATGGGCTTTCTTGA
This sequence comes from Luteibaculaceae bacterium, assembly GCA_036275295.1. Taxonomy (GTDB): domain Bacteria; phylum Bacteroidota; class Bacteroidia; order Flavobacteriales_D; family Luteibaculaceae; genus DASUEB01. The sequence goes on from DASUEB010000182.1 coordinate 1,372, forward strand.
TAAAAGCTTTGGATCCTATCAGCAGCGAGCCCACTGGACATCCCAATCCTTTGCTCAAACAGAGCGAAATACTGTCGAAAATCTGACCATAGTCGCGCGGATCCTCCCCATTGGCGACAATGGCGTTCATCAGCCGCGCTCCGTCGAGGTGATAGGCCAAGCCATTTTTGCGGGCTGCAGCAGCAATGCTTCTCAATTCTTCAATCGAATAGGTTCCGCCGCCGCCTCGGTTGGTGGTGTTTTCAACGGCAACCAGCGAAGTTCGCGCATAATGACTGTCGCCTGGGTTAATATTTGTTTCTATGTCGTTTGCTGAAAATTTTCCGAAGTCACCGCTCAGCAGTCGAACCTGAGCGCCCGCATTAAAGGCAATTCCCCCGCCCTCGTAGCAATAGATATGACTTTCGCGGTGACAAATAACCTCGTCGCCCGGTTGGGTATGCACCTTGATCGCAATCTGATTGGTCATGGTCCCTGACGGACAAAATAGCGCGGCTTCCATACCAAACATTTCCGCTGCATATTGTTCCAATTCGTTGATAGTTGGATCCTCTCCGAATACGTCATCGCCAACAGGGGCTTTCATCATGTCTTCCAACATGGCGGCAGTGGGGCGCGTCACCGTATCGGAACGCAAATCAATTATTCTCATGGTATAAAGGTACGAGTTACTATTTTTTTCGGATCAGTTGCAGGCCGTCACGAATGGGCATTAATACATTTTCAACCCTCGGATCTCGCTGGATGTGGGCATTGAAGGCCAACAGAGCAGCTGTATCAAGGTCTTTGGGATCCAGGGCCTCAACCACCTTACCTGACCAAAGCACGTTATCAGCCAAGATTACTCCTCCGGAAGGCATCCGATCGATAACCAAATCAAAGTATTGTTGATAAGCACTTTTGTCGGCATCAATGAATACCAAATCGGGCTGAAACTCCAAGTTGGGTATGATATCGATGGCTTTTCCGATCTTAAACTCTAATTGATGTCCAAAACCGGATAGACCGAAGTACTTATTTACAAGGGGCTCCAGCTCTTCATTTTTATCGATGGTAATCAATTGTCCATCGGGCCTTAAACCCTCGGCTAAACAAAGGGCGGAGTACCCTGTGTAGGTTCCAATTTCTAAAATGTATTTCGGCCTGAGGAGTTTGGAAAGTAGCGAGAGAAGTCGACCCTGAAAATGGCCCGACAGCATGCGCGGTTGAAGCACTTTTTGATAGGTTTCGCGGTACAACTGATGCAACAGAGCGGGTTCGTTCTCGCTCATGTCACAACAGTATCTGTCTAAGTTTTCAGGTATAAAGTGCATCGCCTTAGTTGATTCGCAGACCCAAACGAAGGGCTGGCTTCAATTTCTCTCCCGCTTGGTAGTAAGAGACAAATTGCACTGCAAAAAAACGGAATACATTATTAATTCCCGCATAGACTTCAGTGTATGTTGCATTCTTGTCGCTCGCCAAAAAGTTGATTCCCGCGGTTTCTTGCCATTTTAGTTTTTTAATCAGCGGGATCTTATTTAGGAAAAACCCGTAGAACCGATGCTCGTAATGCGCTTCTAGGTAAACTTGATTGGCGCTGTAGCTGTAATAAGGCAAACTTTGAAATGCCGAGTTTTCTCTGCGCAAGGATACCGTTTGATTGCCCGCAAAGTGTTTGTAGTCGATGAAATGCCTGGGCGATCGACCGAGGAATGATCCCACTTGAACTTGATAATCGGCCGTCCCTATACCCCCAAGCCGCACTTCATCAAAAATTCTAACCTCGGCTAGGTGCCAATTGCCGGCCGCTTCGCCATTTTGTGAAGGCAACAGACCTAGGGTGAAATTGAGCCCTATTTTGGGGTAGCGAGACCCGTAGTTAACCTTTCTATTTGGGTAGCTGGCATATTTCTGGTTGATGGTGAACAACAAACCGACTTTGGTTTTTAGAATGGCATTTCCGCGCTGAAGGTCTGCGTCATCCGACTGCACGGCTCCTACATTCTCTGCGAAAAGCAAACGGCGCTTATTGAAGTTATAGGTGGTAGAGTTGTATCGATTCTGTCTATATGCAACCTCAGCCGACGCCGCCAACTGCACGCCGTTGATAATTTCAGTAGAAATTCCGGTTCCAACGAAGGATTTTTGGAAGTATTGATTGTAGTTCTTTCCGTCGATCAAATTATACAAGCTGTTGATGAGTTCAGGGGCTGGTGTGTTTTCGTTGATCTGGAAGGTATTCCGCCCCAACTCCACAAAATGGGTAAAATAGTTGTACCGATTGTATTGTTTCTGATAGCGATAACTGGCCCCGAGGTTCTGACTGGCCGTTCCGTAGCGAAGATTAAATCGCTGCTGAATGCCTCCCTTGGCCGTTTCGCGGTATTTGCGAGGTTTAAACTGCAGAACCAAGCCGTCGACCGATTGGTATTCGAGGTTGCCCAGAAGTCCCGGAACAGTGTAGTTGATGCTGTCGTAGCGATTTCGATAATCCCATGATCCCAAAATCACACTGCGCCAGCGGAAGGTATTCGATAGGCTGTCGAGGCTGTCGAGGTATGTTTTTGAGCTTCTTATGGTCAATAGACTATCGCCTTTTTGGAGATTTTCCGCCTCTTCGGCGTCGAGTACAACGGGTCGCAGGGCATTCCAATATGCCGAGTCTTGTTTGTTGGCGTTATTTTCTACCTTGAAAACCTCGTTTTTTTTAGTCCTCACGGGAGGAATAGAATCGAGTTGGTAGTTGGAAATGGCACCCAATGCTTCATAGGTTGCCCGGAATCCGAACAAGCCAAAGAAGTAGCTCATTTGCAAACTCAAAGGCAAGTAGAGGGTGGGTTGCGTTTCAGCAAAAATTTGATTGATTTTAATGGAATCAACAAATTCAATCTGGGCCTGTTTGCTTATGGTCAGATCGATACTGTGAATGCTCCAAAGGTCCTCAACGATAAAGATTTCGCCGTTGTAGATAGGATCGGATTTGCGCTTGGGTATGACCTGGATTTTATTGATTTTTTTGCCTTCCTCTTCGAAGGTGCCCAACAGTTTGTAATCGTAGTAAAGTAGGGCATCAGATGCAATGGGTGAGACAAATCCGCGCTCGTTGAGGCTCCGCATGATACGGTCCTCGTAGAAACTTACCAAAACTTCTTGCGCTCGGTTCCAGCTAAACGCTTGCCCCTGTCCTGAAACCTTTGAGGCAATCATCTCCTCGTAAAAGCCTTTTTCTTGGTCGTACTGAACTTTTGCCACACTTTCCTGGAAATACAGTACACCGGTTTTGATGGAATCGATCTCCGTTTTCGCATCTTCACCAACGGTGAGTTTCAAAAGCCCTGGAAGTTCCTTGGGTTTTTCAACCAATCGAGTGGTGCCTTTCATGTAAATGTCGCAGGCGTATCGTTGGACTCTGTCGCGGTTGAATTTTCTTTTTTTCTGCGCTTGTTTGATGATGTAGTAGGCCGGGTCCCTCTTGTATCCGGCTACTACCACTTCTTTAAGGGTTTGTTCAACCAACGATATCCGCAAAGCTTGGGAGGGCTCTTTGCCCGTTAATACGAGTTTTTGTCGCTCAAATCCAACCGATTGAACCACCAAAATGGGCGACTTTAATCCGTTGGGTTGCTCAATGACAAACTCTCCATTCAAATTGCTGTTGGTTCCAACCGTAGTTCCTTCAAAGAAAACGTTGACAAATGGGATAGGCTCTTTTTTAGAATCAGTGATTTTTCCGCGCCACTGTTGGGCTTGAAGATAAAAGGGAAGTAGTAATAGGAGAATTAGGGTGTTTTTCATAGGTCTGATACGCATCAATGGGCGAAAAAGTTATGCCTTAAACGAAATTTTTTATCCGTGACTTCTGGGCAACCCGAGAAATCAAAGGCATTACAGGTTGATGTTGTCAATATGTACGTAAAGCCTTGCAAATTACATAAAAGGTACACACACCGGTTGGCACCAAATTCCATGCCAAAAGAAAAAGACCGGCATATACCGGTCTTCTTCTTTTTATGCGTTTGCTGGGGTAATGTATCCACAATAACCTCGAGTAGAGACTCCTTGGACCATCATATAACGAATCCATTTGATATCATTCACTCGAGTAGCATGGTTAGCAAATCTTGAAGTTGTTTGCACCAGCATGTATCTTACAGGTTAGTAGCAGTATTGGTTGGCTTCAATGGCTTTTTGTGCCACCAAGCGTCTCAATTCTTTGGTATTTACGGGTTCTGTTTTGGTAAATCGGCGCAATCCCATAAGCATCATGCGGTGCTCATCGCCTTCAGCAAATGCGTTCAACGCATCTTTGGCGTGTTTGTGGATTTTGTCGGCTGCATCGTAGATAAAAGTGCGCGCAATGGCAATGGCGGCTTCGGCCTCTTGTTCACCTTTGATGAGTGCAATTTTCTTGGCTCGCAGGTAAGCGCTTTCAGCCAAGTAGGTCTGGATGGCAATGTCTGAGATGTTCATCAGCACTTCTTGTTCTTTCGCCAAGTTCATCATCAGTTTTTGAGCCGCTGAGCCGGCAACCATCAACAAGGCTTTTTTGAAACCTTGAATGGCTTTTTCTTCAGCCGCGAGTGGCGTACCGTCGGGTTCGCTGAATTCTGGAATTTCCATCAGTTCTCCGGCAACTTTCATGGCCGGGCCCATCAAATCCAATTCGCCTTTCATAGCCTTTTTCAATAGCATGTCAACGGTGAGCATGCGGTTGATTTCGTTGGTTCCCTCAAAGATTCTATTGATTCGGCTATCGCGGTATGCTCTGGCAACGGGTGATTCTTCTGAGTAACCCATTCCACCGAAGATTTGCACCGCTTCGTCAACCACGAAATCAAGCGACTCAGAGGCGGCTACTTTCAGCATAGCTGCCTCGGCAGCGTATTGTTCTACGCCTTTCAGTAAGGCTTTCTCATGACTCAAACCTCCTTGCTCTAGATCGATAATGGCTTCCTCAATGTTTTTGCTGCAGCGGTATGTTGCAGCCTCTGAAACCCAGGTCTGAATGATTTGTTCAGCAATTTTGTGTCGAATGGCACCGTACTTGCTGATGGGGCGGCCAAATTGCTCGCGCTCATTGGCGTATTTAATCGACGTGGTGATTGCCGCTTTCGAGCCTCCGATGGCAGCGCCTCCCAATTTAATACGGCCGATGTTGAGAATGTTTAGTGCAATTTTGAAACCATTCTGACGGTCGCTCAAGAGGTTCTCAACAGGTACTTTTACATTGTTGAAGAACACCTGTACGGTTGAACTTCCTTTGATACCCATTTTTTTCTCTTCAGCGTTGGTGGTCACCCCTTCATAGGTGCGCTCTACGATAAACGCCGAGAGATTTTCATCGTTGTCGATTTTAGCAAATACCGTATAAACGTCGGCGAAACCACCGTTGGTAATCCACATTTTCTGACCGTTCAGAATGTAGTGTGTTCCATCTGGGCTCAACGTGGCTTTCGATTTGCCTGAGTTGGCGTCAGAGCCCGAGCTAGGCTCGGTGAGACAGTATGCAGCCTTCCATTCACCCGACGACAGTTTGGGGATGTATTTGGCCTTTTGCTCTTCATTACCGTAGTACAAGATGGGCAGGGTTCCAATTCCCGTGTGAGCCGATAGCGCCACTGCAAAGGCGTGTGCTGCACCGCATACCTCTGTGGTAAGCATTCCTGTAACGAAGTCTTTTCCAAATCCGCCGTACTCCTCGGGGATAGAGATGCCTAAAATGCCCAATTCACCTGCTTTTTCCAAAAGTGAAGGCACCAAATTGGGGTCTTTTTGGCTATCAATCTCGTCTAAGCGAGGATTGATCTCCTGTTCCACAAAATCGCGACAGGTTTGTGCAATCATCAATTGTTCTTCGTTCCATTCTTCGGGGATGAATATATCCATCGGATCGGTTGATTTGATGATAAACTCACCGCCTTTTAAAGCTTGTTTTGTTGTTGTTTCCATGTTTTTTTAGTTTAAAAGTTCAAAAATCCCTGCTGCACCTTGTCCGGTTCCCACACACATGGTAACCATTCCGTATTTCTGTTTTCTACGTCGCATTTCGTTAAACAATTGAACTGAAAGCTTGGCTCCGGTACAACCCAGTGGGTGACCCAAGGCAATGGCTCCCCCGTTTACATTCACCAAGCTGGGGTCTATGTTGAGCGTTTTTAATATCGCTACCGACTGGCTGGCGAAAGCTTCATTCAATTCAATCTGATCAATTTGATTCAATGTCATGCCTGCTTTTTTGAGCGCAAGCGGAATGGCCTCAACGGGACCAATACCCATAATTCTTGGCTCAACACCGGCTACTGCATAACTCACCATGCGAGCAATGGGAGTAACATTCAGCTGTTTTACCATCTCCTCGCTCATTAGAATTAAAAAGGCCGCTCCGTCAGAGGTTTGCGATGAATTACCTGCGGTAATGCAGCCGTTTTGCGCAAATACGGGCTTTAACTTCGAAAGCGCTTCTGGCGTAGTGTCCTTTCTGGGGCCTTCGTCTTGATTAACCACGTATTCGCGGGTCTGCCGTTTTTCATTCTTATCGAGGTATACCTCTTTAACGGTGATGGGAGTGATTCCATCGGCAAATAGATTATTCTGAATAGCCGCAACCGCTTTCTGATGCGAAAGGTATGCGAATTGGTCCTGTTCATCGCGCGATATGTTGTAGTCCTTGGCCACTGCCTCCGCGGTTAGTCCCATCCCCCAATACCACGTTGGATTTTCTTTGGCAACCCGCGCGTTGGGAACAATTCGCCAACCTCCAAAGGGAATAGGCGACATGCTTTCAACGCCGCCTGCAATGATGCAGTTTGACATTCCGCTGCTGATCTTAGCTGCGGCAATGGCAATGGTCTCCAAACCAGAGGCGCAATATCGATTTACGGTCATTCCTGGAACCTTGTCGGTGTGCAGACCCATAAGCGAGACCATACGTCCGATGTTGAGACCTTGCTCCGCTTCTGGAGTGGCGTTCCCGACAATGATGTCGTCTATGGCGTGTTTGTCTAGTCCCGGCATTTCGGCCATTAAACTTTCAATGACCGCTGCACCCAACTCGTCGGGTCGCATGAATCGAAATAACCCTTTGGGAGCTTTGCCGACAGCCGTTCGTTTTGCAGCTACTATATATGCGTTCATAAGCTTAGTTTCTTAAAATTTTACCGTTTTTAATGAGGCTTTGCATGCGTTCCAGCGATTTGCGTGTGGTGGCTAACTCCAGAAAGGTTTTGCGCTCCAAGTCGAGCAAATACTGCTCTGAAACTACAGTGGGCGAACTCAAATCCCCTCCGCAAAGCACATGGCCTAGTTTCTCTGACATCAGTTTCTCGTGCTCCGTGATGTATTCGCCTGAATACATGGTGTGTGCCCCTACGTATACAATGCCCAAGCCTTCTTGGCCCAGCACCTGGATATCTTTCCGTGCTGGAGGTTGAGTGTATCCTTGATTATAAAGCTCCAAAGCGGCTTGCTTGGCGCGGTGCAACTGATGCGCGCGACTTACCACCACTTCGTCGATACCCTGCCTGAAGTACCCTAGCTCGTAGGCCTCGTGTGCCGATGTAGCCACTTTGGCCTGCCCAATGGTTAGGAACCGATTGCGAAGGGTGTTGATTCGAATGTCTCCATCTTTCATCTCTTCAGCGGCCCTGAGCGCGAATTCTTTGGTACCGCCTCCACCAGGAATAACCCCAACACCAAATTCAACTAAGCCGATATAGGTCTCGGCGTGAGCCACGATTTTATCAGAGTGCATCGATAATTCGCAACCTCCGCCAAGGGTAAGTCCATGAGGCGCGGCAATTACTGGAATCGACGAATAGCGCAATCGCATCATCGTTTTTTGAAATGCGGCAATGGCAAAATTCAGTTCGTCGTATTCCTGCTCAGCTGCCAACATGAAAATCATGCCCACATTGGCACCCGCCGAAAAGTTTTCCCCTTCGTTATAAATAACCAAGCCCTTATAGGATGCCTCGGCCATATCAATAGCTTTGTGAATGCCAGCCAGTACCTCCCCACCAATGGTATTCATCTTGGTGTGAAACTCCAATCCAATCACCCCATCGCCCAAATCTACTATACTTGTGCCGCTGTTTTTCCAAAGAACTCCCTGCGACTTGGCAAGCGCGAAATCCAAAACTCCCTCTTGGGCTGGGATGGGCTGATAACTGCCGGTTGATGGTTGGTAAAACAACTTTTGCCCCGCTTCAATGCGATAAAAAGCGGTATGCCCCTCTTTTACCATAGACTTAACCCATTCGGCAACGGGGTGTCCTTGTTTTTCAGCTTCAGCGAGTCCTTTTTCTATACCAATCGCGTCCCAAGCTTCGAAAGGACCCATTTGCCATCCGAAACCTGCTTTTAAGGCCTCGTCTATCTGGTAAACATGATCGGCAATTTCCGGTATTCTATTTGAGACATAGGCGAAGAGACCAGACCACATGGAACGGTAAAAGGCGCCTGCCTTATCGTTAAAGTCGAACAGGAATTTAACCCGCTGAGGAAGATCTTCGATGGTTTTGGAAGCCTCCAGAGCGGCAAATTTGGGTTTGGCCTGCTCCTCGTATTCCAGTGTTTTTAGGTTGAGAGCCAAAATTTTTCCCGCATGGGGACCCGACTTTTCTTTCTTGAAAAAACCCTGTCCAGATTTGGAGCCTAGCCAGTTGCGAGTAACCATCTCTTCTATGTAGCCGGGAATGCCAAACATCGACTTTGCCTCGTCCTGAGGTGCGTTTTGAGCCAATCCCTTGGCTACGTGAACCAAAGTATCCAAGCCAACCACGTCGGTGGTTCTGAACGTGGCAGACTTAGGTCTCCCCAACACCGGACCTGTCAATCGATCTACCTCAGTGATGTTTAATCCCCATTCGTCGATCTTGTGGAACAAGGTCATGATCGATAGCACACCAACGCGGTTTGCAATAAATGCTGGAGTATCCTTGGCTAGCACTGTGGTTTTTCCGAGGTATTTACTTCCGTAGTCCAGCAAGAAGTCAATAACCTCGGCCTTGGTGCTGACGGTTGGTATAATTTCAAGGAGTTTCAAGTACCTGGGTGGATTGAAAAAGTGGGTTCCGCAAAAGTGTTGCTTGAAATCGTCTGCTCGACCCTCTGCCATCAGGTGAATAGGTATACCGGAGGTATTTGAAGACACCAGTGTTCCCGGCTTGCGGTATTGCTCTACTTGGTCAAAAACTTGCTTTTTGATATCCAAGCGCTCTACCACCACTTCAATGATCCAATCCACGTGGGCAATCTTCGACATGTCGTCTTGAAAATTGCCTGTGGTGATGCGTTTGGCAAATGATTTGCTGTAAATAGGCGATGGGTTGCTTTTCAGTGCAAACTGAAGCGCGTCGTTTACAATTCGGTTTTTTACCGCCGGGTGATCTAGTGCCAAACCTCGCTTGGCCTCTTGTTCGGTCAACTCCTTGGGAGCGATATCCAGGAGAAGGACTTCAACACCAATGTTGGCAAAGTGACAAGCTATTCGAGAGCCCATCACCCCTGAACCCAATACGGCGACTTTTTTAATTATTCTTTTCATTATGCCTTTGCATTTGTGGTTTCTAAAACTTCTTGGTATTGATCTATTTTTCGATGTAAAGTATCGAGCACTTCAAAAAACACCTCCAGCTGAGAGGCGGGTATACTGCTTTGCAAATAGTGGTTTAGGTCTAACACAATTTTCTTCGATACCTCTCTCTTTTCAAGTCCAAATGGCGTGAGATGAATACGCACCAGTCTTTTGTCACCCGCATCCTTGCGGCGTTCAATCAAACCCTTTTCCTCCATGGTGGAGAGTATTCTCACCAAACTCCGAGGTTCTAAGCCAAGCAGTGGGCCCAATTTGGTCGATGGCGTCCCTTCATTTCGGTCGATGTTGAGCAGGATAAATCCGGTTGCCATGGTAGTGTCGTACTTCGCCGCCTCCATGTTGTAATAGCGAGCAATTTTGTTCCAAACCAATCTAATGGGGTATTCTATGGTTTCTGATGGCCTCATGCGCTATAAAAATAATCAATATTAATATGCATGCATACTAAATTGTATTTTTTTTTGTTTTGTCGATTTTCTTTGAGAAAGAGGTAGTTAATTTAGTACTTTCCGCTATTATGAAGCTCATGTTGCGCACTTATTTACTGGGGCTGTTTGCCATTTTGACATCCATTCCCGTTTATTCACAGGGTTTTACCGAGAATTTCTCTTCCAATTCGCTGCCATCGGGCTGGAACAATTCGTTTCAGATTTCAGGGGGTGTCGCTTGGACGTTTTCCGGTGGTATGGCCCGAGTTACCAACACGGCTATTGGTCTAACGCAAGTGGCAGGCCCCAGTTGGTTGATCACCTCGGCGCTTACGCCAGAGCCTGGTTATGGCACCTTGGTATTTAGGATAAGCTACCCCTTACTGCCCGCTGTGGGTAACACCAATTTTGAGGTCCGTATTTCAGAGGGTCCCCAAAATCAGCTAGGTGGATATCAGTCACTTTACAGTTTTACCCGATCAACGCTAGTTTCGGGTCCCAGTGGGGAGGTACGGGTAAAGATTCCAATGTCATACTGGGGTAAGCCTTGTTTCATTGCTTTTTTACACACGGTCAATGGCTTGGCGGCCAGCGACGGAATCATGATCGATGACATCTCCTTACAACCGGATGTATTGTACAGCGTGGGTTCAGGTCCATCTAGCTCCAGCATTTGGTCGGCTACCCCCACCGGCGCAGCGGGGCCTCCTGTTATTACACCCAATACACATGTTATTGTGCAGTCGGGCCACGCCGTTCAGCTCAATAGCACGGCCGAAGTATTTCAACTCACCATCAATCCTAATGCTCAATTTACGCTTCAAAATCAATCGATTAGCCTGCATGGTAGCGTGACCAACAAAGGGGTTTTTCAAGCGCGTTCTGGGCACGTAAAATGGATCGGCAAATACGGTCAGGTTTTTGATGGCAACGGAACTTTTGGAGACGTTGACGTTAATTCACCCGGGGGCTTGGTTTTCTTCGGTGGTACATCTGTGTTGTACGGATACCTCCGACACCTTTCGGGAAGTATTCAGACCAATGATGCCTTGGTAGTTGGGAGCGACAATGCGGGAACCGGAGGTATTGGCCCCTTGCCGCTTGGAGTTTGGTCGGGCAAGGTTGTTCAGCAGAGGTATTTGCAAGCCAATCCCATCGATTGGCGTTTTATCTCTTTTGGCGTAAAAGGCGCTACCCTAAACGAATTAAACGATGATACGCGCACCACTGGCTATCCAGGTTCGGTATCGCCAAACGATCCGTTTGTATCGGTTCGCACCTATAATGAGGCCTTGCAAGGACCGTTTAGCAATGGTTTTGTGGGTCCGTTTTCATCGGCTCAAGCCATCTTACCCACTCAAGGTTATTATTTTTACGCACGCACAGCATCGGGTTCGGCGGGCGAAGTTCAGCTCGATGTAGGAGGCCAGCTGTTTGTGGGCGATACCACCCTGTCGCTCAATAAAACTAATTCGCCCTTTCCACCGGGCGATGGATTCCATCTGGTAGGCAATCCCTACTGTGCTCAACTTCAATTTTCAGATTTACCGATTAACGGAATCTTTAACGGATACTGGCAGTATAATCCATTGAGCGGAAACCTTTCAGCGTGGAGCGAAGAGCTGAAGACGGGTAGTAGCGGACTAAACGGTGTTTTGGCATCGGGGCAGGGGTTTGTGGTTAAGGTAAAAGCGTCGACGGGTACCCTTCAATTTAAGGAGGCGGCCAAGCGCAGTCCCGGGCACCAAGGTGTTCTCAATGCAACTGATCCCGTGCTTTCGCTGGCGATTGCTGCCGAGTCAGGATCTTTCAGTGATGAGGCCCTCTTCGTTTTATCGAGTAAAGGAGTTAAAGGTCTGGATGAGGTTGATGTGCCGAAAGTTGAACTCAATCATCCCGATGCACCCTTCATGGCCATAACCGATGCCGGTTCTGATTTGATGATCTCGGTTTTCGACGACATTTCGTTGGCCGATACGGTAAGCTTTAAAATTCAAGCGCGCAAATCCGGTAACTACATACTAAGGTTAGGTCAACTTCGCAACATGACCAATAGGTTCCCGGTATTGATTGACCTGATATCCAATGAGCGTTATCCGGTTGATTCCTCATTGGATCTTCGATTTAGCATGTTTCAAGGGCAGATCCTTACCAATTTTAAAATTGTTTTCGTTACTGCCCCACAATACAGCTCGGTTGCAAGCAACTGCAATGGCGACGGCCTAGGGTATCTCAGTGCCTTGGGTCCTGGGAGTGGTCCATTCACCTACACATGGCGTAACACCCAAGGTGTGGTGATTCGCACGGTGACGTCAACAGGGGGTGCCGATACTTTGCGCAATGTGCCTGGGGGAGCGTATACGGTGGAGATAGCTACATCCTACCTACCACTGATCTCAAAGGTACTCGAGTTGGTTGAACCCAGTGCCATTGTCATAACCGGTCAAGTTACCAATGAAACATGTCGACAAAACAACGATGGGACCATATTAGTCACCGTAACGGGGGGCACAGGAGATAAATTTCTGTTCTGGAACATAGGGAGCTTTAGTCCGTATTTAGAGGGACTCCAGAAAGGTATTTACACTGTAACAGCGACCGATCAAGTGGGGTGCATGGCCAGCAAATCGTTTGAGGTGAGGGAGCCCGACTCACTGAATGCCTCGGTAACTACGGCTAAAGACACCTATTTTTTATTGGAGGAAGTAAGGCCAACGGTTCAAACCAATTTAGCGGTAAACGAGTATTTGTGGGATTTTGGCGATGGATTTACGTCGACGGACGAAACACCGATGCACCGATACAATGCAAGTGGTATTTTCACGATAAGATTGACAACCGGAAATGGCTTCTGTTCAACAACTAGCAGTAAATCCATTACTGTGTTGCCAACAACAGGTTTAGCGAACGCGGAGAAAGATATACCGTATTTCGAATGGCGCGGGGTAGGAGAGTTGGCCGTATACGCGAGCAACACGATCGATGAGTTCAATGTTTGGGATTCACAGGGACGGTTACTGGCGCAAGAGGTAAACTGGGCCAAGGGAGAGTGGAGAGTAGTCAATTTGGGTGCGTTGCCCTCGGGAGTGTATGTATTGGGAATCCTGAGAGGGGAAAAAGTGAGTACAATCAAAGTTCAATACAGTTACTGATTGTGCCACTTTGGAAGGCCGTGGTTATGAGGGAGCCACGGCCTTTTTTTTTTGATGATCTGAATTCTAAAGTAAAATTTTGCGCTTTTGTTTTGACATGTGCGTGAAAGCGTTAATTTTGCTTAATTCATAAACTACCGTAAAAATCAAAACTCAATGAAAAAGTTTTACACCAAGCTTTTACTTGTTGTTGCGCTGCTGACCTCGGGAAGCACGTATGCACAAGTGGCTGGTCTGATGGCGGACGACTATAATCCGTGTATTGGCCAGACCGTAAACATTAGCTGGACCTTGGGGTCTGGCGGTGGTGGTCCTTACTTTATTCAAGTAGGTACTACTGGACCTGGAACATCTGACTTCACATCAGGTTCTCAACCTTCAAACACTTTTCAGCTGAGTAACCCTCAACCTGGGCAGACTTATTATTTCCGTGTAACAGGTACTGACAACATGCCTACAGATCTAATGGTGATCACTACTGAGCCTATGTTGGTAGCTCCTACCGGTTTCACAATCGACGGAATGATGGCTACCAAAGTTTGTTCAGGTGTAACCTTTGATTTGGTTGCTACAGGTGCAGTAACCGGAACCAAAGGGGTAGTTGAATGGTCAACCGACAACATTACTTTTGGAAACGCCGAACCATACACAGCTGGTCCTATCGCTGTGGCAACTCCTTTCTATGCGAAAGTTGTTTCTACTTGTCCGATGCCTTACGATCAGTCTGCTTCGTTTACAGCAAACGTAGATGTGTACGCAGCTCCTACAGCTCCAACACAAATTGCTATTTCAATGTTGCCATTCTGTCCAAACGTTTCAACACAATTTGTTGCATCGGGCGGAAGTCTTGGAGACAATCCAAACAACTACGCCGAATTTACATTCGACAACGGAGCTACTTGGTCACAAACTTCAACTTACACAGCCACTTCAGGTGAAAACGTTACCGCTGATGTTCGTTTCTACGACGCTTGTGCTATGGCAACTGTGGCTTCTGTAAACGGCCCACAGGTTTTCATTGCAAACACGGCTTCAACTCCCGTTGTTTCTGTAACTCCTGATTTGCCCTCTTACTGCGATGGTATCGACAACGTAACCTTCACTGCCAATGGCGGTGTTCTGGGTACTGGCGGTTTCTATGAGTATTCTATTAACGGCGGTCCTTGGGTGAATAACGCAGGTTCTAACACCTACACGGCTACTCCTGCTACCGGCGCTTCTTTGTCTGTAGCATTTAGAATTACCGACGATTGCGGATCTACTGCTTCACAGTCTGGAACTTCTACAGCTTATGTTAATCCAACTGCGGTTACTATGGTAGGAGCTACTCCATCTGGAGCAGTTTGTGCCAATACCTTGGTTACTTATGTAGCCAATGGAACACTAGGCGATAACCCTGCTTCTGAATACCAGTACCGCGTTAACGGCGGACCATGGCAGTCAAACGGCCTTAACAATTTCGTTACGCTCAACGTTGCGGTTACAACGCTTGTAGAATTTGATATTTATGATGGTTGTACTGCTGCTTTGTTGGGTACTCCTGCTGGCGTTACCACAAACATTGCTACAAACAATACAGCGCCAACCGTAGTAACGCCAAGTGCGGCTTCTACCTGCGGTGTACAAAACATCACTTTCACTACCGATGGTGTGAGAGGAGATAACGCAGAATACCAGTACCGTGTAAACGGTGGTGCGTGGACTATTACTCCAAGCTTGCCAACTGCCGGTGAAGGAATATTTGATCTTTCGATCACTGCTGACGCAACCGTTGATGTTCGCATTTTCGGTGGTTGCAACGACGTTTCTGCAACCGTGGTTTCTACCATGATTGATTACCAAGCGGCTAACGTAGCTCCTACCTCTCTATTGGCTTCTGCTCCATCTGCTTGTGGTACCCAGAACATTACCTTTACAGCTCAAGGTTCAACCCTGGGTGATGGTGCTGTTTATGAGTATCGCGTAAATGCTGGTGCTTGGACACAAACATTGAACGCAGGTACAGATAACTTTATCTTACTGTCAATTTCGGCAAACACTACAGTTGACATGCGCATCCTTGGCGGTTGCAACGACGTTTCACTTACTGAGGTTTCAACCTCAGTTACCTTTGCAACAGCAAACGTAGCTCCAACCAGCTTGATGGCTTCTGCACCAACTACTTGTGGTGCGGCTAACATTACGTTCACCGCCGATGGATCATTGGGTGATGGTGCAACGTATGAGTACTCTACCGATGGTGGTGCCTCTTGGACTGCAACAGGTAACTTGGGTGCTGATAACTTTATCGCCTTAAACGTAACTCAAGATATTACGGTTGACTTCCGCATCTTCGGAGGTTGTAACGATGTGAGTGCAACTGAAGTTCAAGCTTCTGTTGATTACCAAGAGCCATCTGTTGCTCCTACTACTCTAGCGGGTGTTGATGGTACAATGGCTCCTGTAACTTCAGGTTCTTCAGTATGTCCTAACACCACTGTAACGGTTACCGCAAGTGGTTATACAGTTGGCGACGGCGCAACTTTTGAAGTAGCCACCGATGGTGTTACTTTCGTTGCCACCGGTAATGCTGGTGCTGATGACTTCGTTACCTTCAACGTAGCAGCAAGTACAACTTATAATGTAGTATTCCGCTTGGTTGGTGGTTGCAATGGAACTCAAACTTCAGGTACATTTACCGTAACTGGTTTCCCAAGCCAACCCACTGTTACCAGCGTAACGATTGACAAAGACAACATCTGTGCTAACTCTGGTGAGATTGTAACCTTTACCACCTACACCAGTGCGGTTGTAAACGCCCCTTATACTTACGAGTGGTACACGTTCGATCCGATCACCAATACTTATTCTTTCTTGGTTTCTGACAACGATGGCGACTTGCAACTTACTCCTACTGCAACCACTACTTACGCGGTTCGTATCGAAGGTTGCGGTGTAACTTCTCCTTATGTAGCTACTTTGGTTACCGTAAAAACGATCTCTGTAGTTCCAACGTCTATCTCTGTATCTCCTAACGATTCAATTTGCCCAGGAAACACCATTGCACTAACAGC
>DASUEB010000183.1:0-69559 GCA_036275295.1 Luteibaculaceae bacterium
GGCCTCTTTTGGTATTATCGGGCTGCAAACGGCGTTCGCTGTGTTGAACACGCAACTGAAAAAACACTTGCCTACCGATAAAATTGTGGAGAAATTCACCGCCGGACCTCGTCGAGTACTGGGTTTACCTGCCCAAACCATTGACGTTGGCGAAAAAGCCGTATTCACCATTTTCGATCCCGAGCGCAAATGGGTATTTACCCGAAAAACCAACCTTTCTAAATCGGCTAATTCTCCTTTCTTTGATCAGGAACTGATTGGGCAGCCCATTGCCGTAGTGAACAAAGGCGAGATTAAACGGGTAAATTAAATCTAGCCTCGATCCAAGTTGACTTTCTTGAGATGGAAACGACCGACAACCCTGTGTTGACGGTACACTAACCGAGCTTATTTTACCACCGTTTTGACTTGGTTACAGCGATTACAGCGCATGAGATACACTCCGCTTTCCCAATGTTGAGTATTAAGGGTGATCTGCGATCCTCGGTTGACCGCTTGTGCAATGAATCGGCCAGAAACATCGGTCAATAACAAGGTTCCCGTACAATTGGGGTGCTGCATGTGAAGTTCACTGGCAAAAGGATTGGGCCAAATCCTCATCATAGACTTATGTTCAGGGTATTCAATAAAAGAAAGAGGATACGTATTTCTCCACCATGAAATTTGATCAACTGCTCCCCACACAAGTGTTTCTTCGATGTTTTCTGGGTGCGAAGCAAAGTCATTTACCGTTATCCTGACATACAGGGAATCTGATTCCTCAAGGCTCGATGGCAAGGGTACCATAAGCTCCCGCCAGCGGTCCCCACCGCGGTGGGTTTGGAAAACGGAGATAAAGTTTTCACCATCGACCGAGCAGCTCACTTCCATGGCATCGGAAGGGTCTAGGGCATGGTTACCCAATTTTTGAAACCAGTAAGATAATCGGAGAAATCCCCCATATGCTTCCCTCCAGCCGACGGGTTGAATCTCAAGTCGATGAAACCCACTGTCGACGTCTAATTGGCTTGGGATAGCTGTCGCAGTGCCCACCGGACCCGTTTGAAACGCCACTGGATATAATTCTTCCTGAATCGAATAATAGGGTGCCAAAACTCGAATTTGCCCTTGATGATTTACGAACCAACCCGAACATGGCTGAATGCTCCAACCCAAACCGGCAGCCGTTCCTTCACTTCGAAATGCACTGTGATAATCAACCGAGTCGCTGTAGACGAGATCGAGAAGTCGATCAAAAAAAATCCCGCCGAGATCCATGGGATCGTGCTGAGATGAGGGGAACGTTTGCACAATAGCCCCAGATTCGAGGGTCAACAGTGCAAGAACCTCCACTGCATTCCCGGGAGGAAATGGAATACTGAGCAGGGTTGAGTTGATGCTGTTTACAGCCACGTGGTGACTCAACTTGTAATGGGGCTCACCCGGAGTTCGGTAAGCCATTTGGAGGAACATACCTGAAGAATTGGAGCCCGGCATAGGATGGGATTCAGCTGTAATCTCATGGGTTGTAGGGTCGCGCTTCCATGTCACTGTAATGGGAGATATGGGCTGCAAGTATATACCATGGCGCGCAAAAGCTTGCACCAACGCAGAATCGTGAGGTGTTCCGTTTTCCCATTGATCGTCGTTGTCGTCGGCGCGCAGCAAATCAAACAGAAATGTTCGGTACACCACTTCCTCTGAACCACTGGGCAACGCCGCTGCCAGTCGACTGGCTGCTTTGAATACCAATGCAGGCAGCAAAGCACTGTCGGTCTCAAAAGCCAGATAACTATCCCACAAGGCTCCAGCTAAGATCTGACCGTCGGAATGGGCTTGACCGCTGAGTGCGCGGATGTGATAGGGAACCCCGTTGTAGCTTCGCATGGCCCGGGAGGAATCGGATGATAGATAGCCCTCTGCGAATTGTCCGTCGGGTTCATTAACCAAGGACCAAAAATCGGCCCATCCTTCGTTAAATGCAGGGTTTATTAGCGCTTGACCGCTGTTTTGGTAAAGCCTCGACAAGACGGAATGAGCGTATTCGTGCCAAATCACATCGGGCAGTTGGGCGAACGAAGGGCAATTGGCTGTGGTTGGGGCAAAATAAATGTCGTTGCCGTCGAAATACGCGTGGCACGACCCGGAGCTGGCTTCTAACACCACCTTTTGCTGCGGCATGACGAGTCCGTATTGCGCAAACTGTCGATGGGCCTGATACAGTGTAGTAAAAACCTGAACCCCTTCACCGAAAGCAGGTGAATGAATGTCGATTTGCTGGGTGCTTGCATCTAAAGTAACCCACTCAGATAGTGGCGTTGACCATTGCTGATCACGTGTGACCAAGGCATGTGGGCCCGCTAAACTAACCATTGCCAGTGCCGTTCCGGCAAAAGTGGGCACTTGCCAAATACCCATAGCATCGGTTTGAAAAGGCAAGTTTAAGGCAAACACCTGGGCATTGGGCAGGGGAATCGATGCACCATCGCCCGCGCGCCGGGCTTTAATTTCAACGGGATTGCCACAGAACAGCACTTCAGATTGGCTGTAAACTACGGCCCCTGTTCGGGCGCTTATCCAGCGCACTGTCTGGTCTTCGGAAGCACTGCAGCGGAAAACGGGCTCTAAGCAAAGTCCGCTATCGTTGAGCACAGCCCAGCGGAATATCGACTCTGAACACTCCTGCTCGTATTTTTCTTTCCAAATAGAGGGGGTAGAAATAGCTGGTAGGTGGTTGTTTGATACAGCCGGCACCTCGGCAATGGGTTTCAGGGGCGAGGAATAAGCCAACACTCGCCCATTCTGGTCTACACTGATGCGCAGAGGCATATTGACGAGGATCTGCCCCTCTACGGCTAAATGAACCCAGATTTCCGATGATTCGCGCCTGGATTGCAGCGTTACTTCTTTGGGTAGATATGCAGAGATCTGGGCAAGAGCTTCATCAACCGAAATAGGCGGCGAAGGCATCGTCCAGTTCAATAGCGATTGAGCTTGTCCGACAGCCCGCGTACTTGCCAACGCAGCGAACGCAAGTGCAACGAATGAAAGGAACCGAAAGATTCGGATCGATGCCCCATGCCGACTTGCAACGCAGTACTTTTTGAAAGAGGCCATAATGCACGAGTTAATCCAATCTGACAATCGTTTGATGCGCTCCTTGCATGAGCCGATGAACGATTAGCCCCGTCATACATGGAGTTACATCTGCAAGATAGATACATGCAGTCGGTGCCGACCAACCCATTCGATCAACGAAAAGAAGAAAACTATCAACGACCCTTGTTAGACGTTGATTTCCAGTCCGTCGAATGCGAGGTGAACGCCTTGGGGCAATTCCCTTTCAACCTCGCTATGGGTTCCAAGTAAATGACTGATATGAGTGAGATACGTGCGTTTGGCGCCCGATGTTAGAGCCAAGTCGATCGCCTGATCAAGCGAGAAATGAGAATGGTGGGGCGTTCTCCTCAAAGCGTTAACAATCAGCACATCGGGTTTTTGAAGGTAAGGCCAACTTTCCTCGGGGATTGCATTGGCATCGGTGATGTAAACGGCCCTGCCGAAGGAGAATCCAAAAACCGGAAGTTTCCCGTGCATGACCTCAAATGGGGTAATGGATAAATCACCCATGGCAATGGCCTGGTGATTTTGGAGAGGTTTAAAGATCAGCTGAGGGGCACCGGGATACGGATCTTCTGAGAAGGCGTAGGAAAATTCTTGCCGCAGCGCTTTTTCCACTTGAACCGAGCAATACAGGGGCATGGCTCGCTTGTGTTTGAAATTAAACGCGCGCACATCATCGAGTCCGGCCACGTGATCCTTGTGCTCGTGGGTAAAAAAAACGGCATCGAGATCCGATACCCGCGCTGAAAGCATTTGTTGTCGAAAATCGGGACCCGTATCCACCACTACCCTCGCCGCATTACCCTCTACCAGAATTGAACTCCTAAGTCGCTTATCCCTTGAGTCAGCAGAAATACAGACCTCACAATTACAAGCAATTACAGGCACCCCTTGGGAGGTACCGGTTCCGGTGAATACGATTTTCATTATAAATGTTAAAACGTCAAATGATGAAGATAAAAATCAAATTTACCCCGTATATTTCAATTAATGGGTTTAACTTTGCAAGGCCTTTACATTCTATGCAAACTGAGAACAACAGAGTAATTCTATCCTCCTCCCAGAAAGCGCTCAAGGTAAACTTGGATCCGGACCTCTACGGAACATTCGCTGAAATTGGAGCTGGTCAGGAGGTGGTACGCCACTTCTTTAGGGTTGGAGGAGCTTCTGGAACCATAGCCAAGGCCATGTCGGCATACGACAAGGACTTTTCCGATGCTATCTACGGAAAAGAAGACAAGAACCGATACGTCTGCGAGTCGAGATTGCGCAAGATGGTAAGCCACGAATACGGTCTGATTACCGAGCGTTTAAATCGCGAGAAACACCCCACCAAAAAGTTTTTCACCTTTGCCAATACGGTGACTACCATTGATTACGCTAAGTTGAATCAAGGTCATGGATGGCTCGGTATGCGTTTCCAGCGCCACATCAACGAAGCGCCTTCCGACGTTATCTTGCACGTTCGGTTACTAGACAACGAGGCCTCTGTTCAACAAGAGAAATTGGGTGATTTGGGGGTAAACCTCATTTACGGTTGTTTTTACCTACATGACAACCCAAAAGAACTACTCAAGTCGCTGTACGACAATTTGAGTCGCGACCATATCGAAATTGACATGATCAATTTCGAAGGGCCGGCATTCAAAAAAGTAGACAACCGATTGATGAGTTTGCAACTGGTTCGGAACAACATGACGGATGCCGTGATGTTTGGCCCCGACGGAAATAACTTGCAAGCCTCTGACATCCTGTACAAGAAGAATATCCTCGCCATTAGAGGAAGTTTCCGTCCCGTTACCAATGTTCATATCGACATGGTGATGAACGGATATTCTAAGTTCATTTCTGATTCAAAAGTCAATCAAGACAACATTCTGGTGTTGTTTGAAATAACCCTCTCCAACCTCAAGGCCGAGGGTGAAATTGACGAACAAGACTTCTTGGATCGGGCTGACATCCTTTGCTCGCTGGGGCAAACGGTGTTGATCTCAAACTACAGCGAGTATTACAAACTCATTAACTACTTCTCTCAGTTTACAAAGAATCGGATGGCGCTCATTGTGGGCGTGAACAGCTTGCTTGAGATTTTCAACGAGAAGTACTACCGCAATCTTAAAGGCGGCATGTTGGAGGCATTTGGTATTCTGTACAACAACGATTTGAAAATCCTGTTGTACCCCACCTACAACGAGGATAATACGGAAGTGCTTAATTCAGGCAATGCTCCGATACATCCCCGAGTGCGTCCGTTATACGACTATATGCTCTTTAATCGGCGAATTCTCGACCTCAACGAATTTGATCCCAATGTATTGGCCATTCAATCGAAGGAGGTACTCCGCAAAATTCGCGACGGAGAGGATGGCTGGGAAGAGATGGTTCCGGGCTATGTGGATAATATCATCAAGGAAAACCACCTTTTCGGATATCGCTCAAAGACGGCATCGAAGGATCTTATTGGACATGGTTAACACGGATTTGGGTCGCTGTTGAAGTGACAACCTTTACCTACCCCATTTGCCTTATTTCAGGATAAAACCCAGGCCCCACGTTAACCACAGAGCCGTTTTTCCGGTTTCTATATTGTTTATTACTCCCGCATTGTATTCAAAAAAGAAACGATCGTATGAGACTCCTTTAACACCGAGTTCGTAGCGAAGAGCCTTTGCAAACTCTGCCTGCAACGGATTCATCAAGGTCGTTGACACGTAAAAGCCGCTGTATCTAAAGGTGGTCTGGCGGTTAGCCTTCCTAAAACCATCGAGCCAATAGTATTTTAAAGCCAGTTCAGCATAGGGAGCAATTCTCAGGACCAATCTATCCTCTCTTATATTGTTTAACACCGATGAAAAGCGCGGACTAAGCGTCAGTGAGTTGCTCAGTCCTAACTCTGCACCTATGTAAGAGTAGAAAGGAATAATTCCTGTAAAGTTCAGACCCAGATTTGGATTAAAAAAAGGCTTTGCATGCTTATTCAGTTGCGAGAAACTTTTGCTTTCTGGGGCAATCCGCTTAAACTCGTTGTACGCTGCGATGAAACGAACCAAGGAGTCGGCGTTAAAACCGGGTTTTGTTGTAAGTGCCTTAAAATTAGGCGCATCATCAACGTAAAACCGCAACTGATTGGCCAAAAACATCTCATTTTCCTTTGTGAATAAGAAACGCTTTTCAGTGCGGTACACTTGGACCTCGCCATCGGCTACCATCGATCTGACCAATCGGCCTCGGGTTTGGTGTTTGTCGCTGCCTTGTATAGGCTTCTTGGTATAGGTTTCTCCCTGCACCTGAATACGCTGGATGTCCTTGCGTTTGATGGGGATCAAACCGTTCTCGGTGTTGACGAAGATCTTGCGAGCGCGATAGAAATTAACTTTTTTAACCGACCCGACTACTACAGATTGATTGCGGTGCACAATGGTATCTGAATAGTCATGATGCTGTCCGTATACCGCCATTTGTCCAGCGACGACGGCAAACAAAACCACGCTTAACCGAGGGTGTAACCACATGGTTCCAGATCATTTAAAGTGCCGACACGGGCGCTCCAACCAGCTCCTTCAGCACCTCAACTACATGATTCAGTTCATCGACGGTGGTGTACTTCGAGAAGGAAAAGCGCACATTGGGGCCGTCGTTTTTCTTTTCCATGGCAGCGAGTACATGTGAGCCTTTCGAGCTACCCGAACTGCAGGCGCTTCCTCCACTACAGGCAATTCCTTTGAGATCGAGCTGAAAGAGGAGCATTTCGCTGTTCGGAAAATGAGGGAAGTTGACGTTCAGAACCGTGTACAATCCGTCCTCAGCACAGTTGAATGCCACCTGAGGAATGGCTTCGATGAGGGCGTTTCGGAAATGTGAGCGCATATGGGTAATGTGCTGTTGATGAGCTTCTAAATCGGCATAGGCCAACTCAAGCGCCTTTCCGAGGCCAACAATGCCGGCAACATTCTCTGTACCACCCCGTTTGTCACGCTCTTGCGAGCCGCCCGTGATAAAGGGGCTGAAAGGTGTTCCTTTGCGCACGTACAAAAAACCAACGCCCTTAGGACCGTGGAATTTGTGTGCTGCACAGGTGATGAAATCCACTGGAATATCTTGTAAATCAATGTGATAGTGACCCACTGTTTGAACGGTATCCGAATGAAGCAACGCACCGTATTCCTTGCATAACAGTGCTACCTCCTTAAGCGGTAACAAACGACCAATTTCGTTGTTGGCGTGCATCAGCGAAACAATGGCCTTGCCGTCTAGGGCGAGCAGCTCGCGCAAGTGCCCGAGGTCGATACTCCCATTGGGGAGTACGCGCACCCAATCGACGTTCACATTCCATCGCTTGGCCAGCAGTTCTGCGGTGTGGCTAACGGCGTGGTGTTCGATAGACGAGGTAATGATGCGTTTTACGCCCGAGTCGACAATAGCGCTAAACAGGGCCATGTTATCGGCCTCTGTACCCCCACTGGTAAAAACAATTTCACCTGTGGAGCAGTGAAAGAGTTGCGCAATTTCCTTGCGCACCTTTTCAATGGCCGCCTTGGGGGTTCGGCCAAAGCTGTGTGTGGAAGACGGATTGCCGAAGAAATCGGTAAGGTATGGAAGCATAGCCTCCACCACGGCCGGATCAATGGGTGTTGTGGCTGCGTTGTCGAGGTATACTTTCATGACAGACTTAATTTTTGGATCGCTTCCAGCACCTCATCGGCCAGCGCATCGGCGCGCTCTGTGGACGGGGCTTCGCTGTAAACGCGAATGATGGGTTCGGTATTTGATTTGCGCAGGTGCACCCAACCGTCGCTGAAATCAATCTTCACGCCATCGATTGTATTGATTTCTTCGCTTGCATAGGTCTTGGCAACCTCACTGAGCAGTGCATCGACATCGAGGTCGGGCGATAGATCAATCTTTTTCTTGGCCATGAAATACGTCGGTAATTGGGATCTTAGTTGGGTGAGCGACTGTTTGCGTTCGGCTGCGTAGCTCAGGAACAAGGCCAGTCCCATCAGCGCATCTCTGCCATAGTGCAAAGGCGGATAGATGATACCACCGTTTCCTTCACCCCCAATAACGGCTTGGGTTGATTTCATGAGTTCAACCACATTGACCTCGCCCACGGCTGAAGCGGCGTAGTGACCACCGTGATGGCGGGTTACGTCGCGCAGCGCTCTGCTGGAGCTCAGGTTGCTAACGGTATTGCCTTTGCGGTGCGTCAACACGTAATCGGCCACGGCTACCAGGGTGTATTCCTCGCCAAACATCGAGCCATCCTCACTGATAAAAGCAAGGCGATCGACATCAGGATCGACTACGATGCCCATATGAGCCTTACTTTGGATTACGGCTGAGCTGGTTTCTTTGAGATGCTCGGCCAATGGCTCCGGATTGTGGGCAAAACGACCATGCGGTTCCCCGTTCAGCACTTCAATTTGAGTAACTCCTAATTTTTTCAGTAAAGCCGGAACGGCAATGGCACCGCTGGAATTGATACCATCGACTACGATATGAAATTGAGCGTTTTTAATGGCCTCAACGTTGACTAGCTCATCGGCGCAAATCAAATCGAGGTGTTTATCCAAAAACTGAGCATCGGTAACAACGGTACCCAGGTCATCGATCGAGGCAAAGTGGATTTCTCGGCGCGCGGCGATATCGAGCAGGGCCTGCCCTTCGGCGGCAGATATAAATTCTCCTTTTTCGTTGAGCAATTTGAGTGCATTCCACTGCGCTGGGTTGTGACTGGCTGTGAGAATGATCCCTCCGTGAGCCTTGTACTGATCTACGGCAACCTCAACCGTTGGCGTGGTGCTCAGTTGAAGATTGATCACATTCACGCCCATTCCTTGCAGGGTTGCGACCACGAGCTGTTCGATAAGGGCCCCGCTAATGCGGGCATCACGACCAACGACGAGCGTTATTTTTTGTCCTGAGAATACGGATTTTCGCTGCTGAGCGAACGCGGCAGTGTAAGTAACCACGTCGATAGGGGTAAGAGCCTCATTTGGCCTTCCGCCAATGGTACCTCTGATGCCAGAGATCGATTTGATAAGCGTCACGCGTGCTTGGTTTAATTCCACAAAATTACAGAAAATGAGTGGGACTTTGCATGGAGATACATCGAAAGCAGCGAAAGGGCGAAGTCGGGTGGTTTAGATCGACTGGTAAGGTAAAAAGGCAGAGCGACAGGAAACCTAACTGCAGAAATCGATATCGGAAAAGGGGCTGCGACCCGTTGAGATGGGTTGCGGTTGTTCCGGTCCATTGGGCGGCGTGATGTGCGTTGAAACCGGGCAACAGATCGGTTTTCAGGTGAAAAGGGAATGAACAATACCTGTTGATTAATTAGTGAATATTAACTTTGCACCGGTGTGTGAAAGGCAGAATATTCAGTAAATTTGAGAAACACCAATAGACCCTATGGACAAGGATTATTTCAACGACGACGAGCAGAAAGAGTTTGAGCTGTTGATTAAGCGATTTGACCAGATGATCCGCGATAAAAACATCGGGTTTTTCGATGTCGACGACTTTCAAGCCATTATTGAATACTACCTCGACAACAACCAATTTGACAAAGCCGACCAGGCGATTCAATTGGCGCAGGAGCAACACCCGCTTTCTGCCGATATTCAGATCAAGCAGGCGGAATATTGGTATCTGTCTGGGCGTTTGAACAAGGCGCTCGACGTATTGTTGCGCATTGTGCAGGTGGAACATTTCAATGAAGAAGCATTTTTATTGATCGGTGCGATATACAGTCAACAGCGCGAACACAAACGCTCTATTGCCTATTTTGAGAAGGCACTCGCCTTGGATCCCGAAGACAAGGATGAGATCTACGTGGATCTGGCGCTAGAATACGAGCATGTGAAGGAGTATGAAAAAGCCATTAAATGCCTAAAGCAGGCCATTCAAGAAAATCCGGACAATGAAACGGCTGCCTATGAATTGGCTTACTGCTTCTCTGTTGCCGAGCGCTCAGAGGAGGCGGTGACCTATTTCGAAGACTTTATCAATCAGTATCCCTACTCTTTTACCGGTTGGTACAACCTGGGGTTGAGCTACAGCAAGATTGGTTTGTTGCACAAGGCGATCAGTGCTTTTGATTACTGTATTTTGATTGAAAAAGGCATTAGTCTTCCCTACCACCAAAAGGCCCTTCTTCAGATTGAGGTTGAGGATTATAAAGGGGCACTGGAAACCTATCAAGAATGCCTCAAATACGACGAGAACAGCTCTGCCATTTACAGCTTGATGGGCGAATGTCACGAAAAGATGGGCGAGCTCCCCAAGGCGCTGGAATACTACAAAACCGCCATTCGGCTCAACGACGAACAAGCGGATGCTTGGTTGGGTATAGGCATTGTGAAAGATCTGCAGAATGACATTCACAACGCGATGCCCTACCTCAAAAAAGCCGTTCAGTTAGAGCCCGAAAATGCCGACTACTGGTTTATTCTTGCGGAAGCCAACGTAAAAGCCGGTTACATCGACGATGCAGAACAAGCCTACAGGAGAACCGTAGAACTGGAACCGGAGAACGTTTTTGCGTGGCTGGATTACAGCAATTTGGCAGAGGAACAACAAAGTTTGGAAGATGCCCAATTGGTCATTGAAGATGCCCTCGCTGCCAATCCGGCGAATGCAAAGCTGCTTTACCGTAAGTCGGTTTTTTTACTAAAAAACGGAGAAAAACAAGAAGGTCTTGCCGTGTTGGATGAAGCATTAAACGCCAACTTCAAAGATCACGAAGCCTTTCTGGCCTACTATCCGGAGGCAAAAAACATTGCTCAATTAAACGATTTGATAGATTTGCATAAAAAAAGGAATGAATTTTAACCTCCCCTTCATCCCGGAGAGACCTGCCCAGCCCAGAAACGTTGGCCTTACCATGATGATGGATAAGGGATTGAGCATTCGTCAAGCCGAAGATTTCCTCAGTGCCTCAGGCAAATATTGCGATTTGGTAAAATTGGGTTTCGGCACTTCATACCTTACACCCAACCTCAAGGAAAAAATCCAGCTTTACCATGAAGCCGGCATGAAGGTTTATCTTGGAGGTACTCTTTTTGAAGCCTTCCTTGCCCGCAACATGATGAACGACTACCTCAAACTGGTGGACAGCCTCGGTTTGTCTGTGGTGGAAGTAAGTGACGGTTCGATTGAACTCGCACAAGAAAGCAAGTGTGAGATCATTCACAAGTTGAGTAAATCGTATACCGTGTTGAGCGAAGTAGGATCGAAAGAAGAAGGTATTTTGATTAGTCCTTCAAAGTGGATCAACATGATGAAAACCGAACTGGAAGCCGGATCGTGGAAGGTCATTGCAGAGGCTCGAGAGAGCGGTACCGTTGGAATTTATCGCCCGAGTGGATCGGCTCACAGCCAGCTGGTGAACAAAATCATTAGCAAGGTTAGAATAGAAGATATACTGTGGGAGGCTCCCATCAAAAAACAGCAGGTTTGGTTTATTAAACTGTTGGGGCCCAATGTTAATTTGGGAAATATTTCGCACGAAGAAGTCATTCCCTTGGAGACCCTCCGGATAGGACTTCGCGGCGATACCTTCTTTGATTATTTACCAGAAGAAATAGGCGATCGACTGCGCCAATCCAACGCCATAAAAAACCTTTCAAATACCCCAGAAATATGAAAGAGATAAGTGTTTTGGAACTCCGCAAGATGATGGATGAAAAAGCGGCATTTCAACTGATTGATGTGCGCGAACCATACGAGGTAGAGATTTGTGAGATTGGCGGCGTGAACATTCCCATGGCTGAATTGCCAGGACAACTTGACCAAATAAGAAAAGACGTGCCCGTGATCATCCACTGCCGAAGTGGGGCTCGCTCGGCCAACATGATCAATTATCTTGAGGCAACCTTTGGATATAGCAACCTGTACAATTTGAAGGGCGGCATATTGGAATACGCAAGAGAAATAGACCCTGATTTGGCCACCTACTGATGATAGAATTTTTCAAAGAAGCCCTCGATTTTTTCCTCCACCTCGACGTGCATCTCGAGGCCATCATGGGTGAATACCAAAGCACGACTTACTTCATTCTCTGTTTGATTATTTTCTGCGAGACGGGTTTGGTGGCAACCCCTTTTTTGCCGGGCGACTCGCTGTTGTTTGCCGCAGGCGCATTGGTGGCGAAAACGGGAATTTTGAGCATTGAGTTGCTGATTCCTTTGCTTTTTCTTGCCGCTATTGCCGGCGACAACACCAACTACTTCATCGGGCGGTTTCTGGGACACAAACTATTTGAATGGCCAGGGCTGCGCAAGATTTTGAAGAAAGAGTACCTGGAGAGAACGCATACTTTCTACGAAAAACACGGAGGCAAAACCATCGTGATGGCTCGATTTATCCCTATTATTCGAACTTTCGCTCCATTTGTAGCAGGCGTGGGAGAAATGAACTACTCGCGTTACATGCTTTTTTGCGTGACGGGTGGCGCCATATGGGTGACTTCATTGACCCTTGCGGGATATTACTTCGGTGGCCTAGAGGTGGTCAAAAACAATTTTGAATTGGTTGTATTTGGTATTATCGGAGTGTCTCTATTACCGGTGGTTTACCAGCTTATCAAGGCGAAACTCAACCGATGAGCGTTAAAAAATTAGGACTGATTGGTCAGCCACTTAGTCACAGTTTTTCCAAGAAGTATTTTCAGCAGAAATTTGATAGTCAAGGCATCCGCGAATGGAGCTACGATCTGTACCCCTTGGCCGCTATTGGCGATCTGCCCTCCCTGTGGGCAAGCGAGCCCAACTTGGTGGGTTTAAACGTCACTATTCCCTATAAAGAGCAGGTCATGCCGCTGTTAACTGAGTTGAGTGATGAGGCCAGGCTGATAGGCGCCGTCAATTGCATCAAACGCGTGGATGGCGGCTGGCGGGGTTACAATACTGACGCATACGGATTTAGTCAAAGCATCAAACCTTTCCTAGAGCCTTCTCACGATCGGGCATTGGTACTTGGGAGTGGCGGAGCATCGAAAGCCGTTGTTTACGTACTAAACAGTCTGGGTATTCCTTCTACCCTGGTAAGCCGGCAATCTTCGGAAAACGCCATTGCTTACGGCGACCTAAATGAGGCTTACCTCAAACACCATCGACTGATCGTCAATACCACTCCATGTGGCATGTACCCTCATGTCGATGAGCTTCCACCCATTAAAACAGAAGCCATTGGCGAAGGTCATTTTGTGGTGGATCTCATCTATAATCCAGAGGAAACCAAACTTCTGAAAATATCCAAAGCACAAGGGGCTATGGTGCTCAACGGACTATCCATGCTGCAACTGCAAGCCGAAAGAAGCTGGGAAATCTGGTCGAATGACTAGGTGCTGAATAAAAAAATCTTTTGTCCTTCTGGGGTGTAAATAACCACGTTGTTTTCGTCGCCACCGTGACCCGTATACTCAATGGCATTGATGCCGAGTGCTGAAAGGGCTTCCACCTTGTTGCGCACATCGGGAGCGAAAAAACTGAGTGCTGCGCCCTCAAAATCCTTGGTTTCGTGTAAGCCAATGATCATGCAACCGTCGTACATCAGCGCCCACGGATAGGGCGAGTCGGTTTGGTGATACACACGAAAGCCGAGATCTTGCCAATTTTCAATGGCTTCTTGTAGGTCGTCGACGGCATGCGAGAACTCTCCAAAAATGCCAAGCCACTTATTGGGGTAACGCGAGGCGTCGTGAAAATCAGATTCTGGTAAATCGAGCAACATTTTGTTTTTGGGAACAAACATCGTGTTGGTGTCGGCCTCTACGAGCACGACAATGGTATCAGTCTTGGTAATGAAAATATTCTCTGTGGTTCCGCGCTGTACGAATTTAACCCCGCGGCCTTGGAGGTTGCTAACAACCTGACCCATGCCCTGATGAAAATAAGTCAACCCCATGTAGTTATCCCCATTTTGATAAAGAAGGATGATGATGCTATCGTCGGTTAATTTAATCCATGGATAAGGCTCGCTGTCTTCAGCCAGCTTTCTAAACCCCAATTCGCGATAGAAATCATAGCTTTCGCGGACATTGGCGGTGCCTATTGTTATTTGACAAATAGATCCCAGTTTCATTACGGTCGAAAATACTGCGTGAAAAGGTTAATTTTATGGAATGTTTGCGAAGTTGTTAACAGCTATCGGTAAATTGCACTAATAAAACGAAAAACGAATGAAAAGTTATTTCATATTGGCCATAAGCATCTTGATCAGTTTGGTTGGGCAAGCACAAAACAATGCCCCCAAAGAACCCAATGAGCTGCTTCTCGCTACAAGGCAAATCGATTTTATTAAACAGAATGGGGTATTCGTTCGATTGCGCAGCTTGGATAGGACCTACTCTGAATTGGAGAAAAGGGGGATGACAGGGCAAATCAAAAATCTAAGAGAAAAGGAGGAAGCTCTTACCAAAGAGATCATGACGGCTTTTAACTCGTACTTCAATTTCTGCAAGGTATACTACTTTCAGGCGCGCGACATGGCCGAAATACAGAAGGGAAATTTTGCATTGGCAAAAGATAGTGAGGGCAAATCACCATCTTTAGCGGGCACGGAATTTTACTTCATCGATCCGTACAATGCAGAAACAAAAAGCACCAACACATCATCAACCGGTTTAACGGTGTTGAGCGCCGACAACAAAGCCTTATTTCATCCTTTTCCGAGCGTATTGCTAAAGCGATGGGGGCCTTTTTACATTACCTATGATCAATTGATTTACAAGTTGAATTACAAATTCAACGAGCTAGCCTTTGTGAGAGAAAAAATGAAAGAAGGGGGAACCCTGAGCAAACTAGCTGCAAAAAATCAGGAGGAATTAACCTATTTAGAGCGCAATACCTTGCGGAGCGAATACCTCCAGTACTCCAAAAGCTATCGAAGAGCCAATCCGAAGTCGAATAAACCCAAAAATCGAAACAGCGGTTACTGATTGACGTCTACCCTATCCGCAAACGGGTGCGAAAAAAACACCTGTGCGCGTTAACCCATTATCTCTCCGTCGAGATAAGAGAATTTAAAGGAGAAAGGGTTCTGCTCACCTATGATGTCGAGAGATTAGCTTACCCGTTTCACATGTCGGGGGTATCACACCCCAACGGTATCGCGAATAGGTCGTTTCTTGGCCAGTTCTTCGATATAACTGATAACGGCACCCGCGATATCTACTCCGGTAGCCTTTTCGATACCTTCTAGTCCGGGCGAGGAGTTTACCTCTAAAACCAGCGGGCCGCGGTTACTGGGCAACATATCCACTCCTGCGACACTCAAACCCATGGCTTTGGCCGCTGCTATGGCTGTTTCCTTTTCCGACTTTTTCAATTTGATAGCCATGGATGTTCCACCGCGGTGTAAATTGCTTCTAAACTCGCCCTCAACCCCTTGTCTTTTCATGGCACCTACCACCTTGCCGTTTACCACAAATGCTCTAATGTCTGCCCCATTGGCTTCTTTGATAAATTCTTGAATAAGAATATCCGCATCTATGCCGTAAAACGCTTCGATCACTGACTTGGCTGCCTTTTTGCTCTCAGCCAGAACCACACCAATTCCTTGGGTTCCCTCGAGCAATTTAATCACCAAAGGAGCCCCTCCTACCTCGTTGATAAGTAGCTCGATGTTTTTGGGGTGATTGGCAAATACCGTTTTGGGAATCTGGACTCCCTGACGCGCGAAAATCTGTGTTGCGCGCAACTTGTCTCTACTGCGAACGATTGACAGCGAGGAGTTAACCACGATTTTCCCCATCATTTCGAACTGCCTTACCACTGCTGATCCGTAAGCGGTATAACTGGCGCCAATTCTCGGGATAATGGCATCAATTTCGCCGAGATCTTTCCCGCCGTAATAAATTTTGGCTCCGGCCATATCGGTAACAATGGCGCAGTCGAGGTAATCGATCAGGATCGCCTCATGCCCCTTTTGCTCAATGGCCTCTATTAACCGTTTGGTGCTGTATAGATTTCCGTTTCTGGATAAAACCGCTATTTTCATAATGCCGTGTTCTTCAGGGATTTTTTATAACTCAAATTTTTTAGCGCTACATCTACCACAAAGCGTTTTCTCAGAAACCTTCGACCGAGAAGAACGGGGAAATTCATTTTTGTCCGATTGGTTAGGGTAAAGTCGGCCAGAAATATTTTTCCGAACAACATAAAACCCAATTCCACCACAAAGCGGTCCTGTTGCGCTCCGTTGCTGCTTTTGACGCGCGTTTGCCTGAAATGCTCAAAAAACATGGGCTTCCCTCGGACAAACTCACAACTGAGCCAGCGATTTCCATCGCGTTCGACCACCTTGATTTTAGAGGCGTGAATCGCTGAGGTATCGGCACCGGTGTCAATTTTCACCTTTGCTCCCAGCAATCCAATCCCCGGAAAATCAATGATGTCGGCCCTTCCTATGACTTGTCTAACCTTCAATGCGGTGATTTTAGCGCAATTTAAAAGATAATCCCGGAAAACAAACAGCTGTTGATCAACTCAAGGCACGAGAAATAGAAAGAGATAATCATTTTTTAACCAACTAATAATCAATCAACTAAAAAATATTTTGTTAAATTCTAGTACTTTGTATTGCATAATACCAATCTATACATATATATTTGCTAAAAATACTACTAAACTAAATTAAGTACTATGGACATCGAGAATACCAAAGCACAGATGCGTAAGGGGGTGCTCGAGTACTGTGTGCTTTCGATCATCAATCGCAGCGAATCCTATCCTTCCGATATCATGCAGGAGCTAAAAGATGCGCGGTTATTGGTAGTAGAAGGTACCTTGTACCCTTTGCTGACCCGACTAAAAAACGCTGGAATATTGGACTACCGCTGGGAGGAGAGCAAATCGGGGCCACCTCGTAAATACTACTCCCTGACCTTGCCTGGACAAGTTTTTTTACAAGAGCTTGACAAAACATGGCGTGAATTGGCTCACGCTGTAAGTCTAACTACCCAAAAAACCCAAACCCATGAATAAGATCATATCCATTAACATCAGCGGCATAGTCTTCAGCATAGAGGAGAATGCATTTGCCGCTTTGACGCGCTATATGGAATCTCTGCGGGCACATCTGCAACAATCGGTTGACGGAAGGGAGATCCTTC
This sequence comes from Luteibaculaceae bacterium, assembly GCA_036275295.1. Classification (GTDB taxonomy): domain Bacteria; phylum Bacteroidota; class Bacteroidia; order Flavobacteriales_D; family Luteibaculaceae; genus DASUEB01. Next base: position 17,219 of record DASUEB010000183.1, read on the forward strand.
AGGACATTGAAGCCAGGATAGCCGAACTGCTCAGCGAGGCGGTTACCAGCGAGAAACAGGCGATTGTGCTGGCTGACATCGACCGCGTGATAAGCACCTTGGGCCAGCCTGAAGAATATGGCCTAGAAGAAGAGGAACCAACGGTAATGCAAGCCACCGGCAAGGGCGGTAAAAAACAAATTTACCGCGACACCGATAACATGGTACTGGCGGGTGTATTGAGTGGATTGTCGCACTACTTTCACGTAGATCCGCTTTGGATGCGTCTGGGTTTTGCTTTGGTTCTTTTCTTGGGCTGGGGCTCCCCGATTATCGTGTACATCCTGCTATGGATCATTATTCCCAAGGCGGAGACAACCGCTGAAAAATTGCAGATGCATGGAGAACCGGTGACCTTTGAGTCTATCAAACGCAAAGTTGAGGAGGAATCGACCTTAAAAAAAGGACTTGGATCAGAGCCAGGTCAAAAAATCAGATCGGCCTTTCAAGAGATGTTACACGCCATATTCGGCGTAATTCGCTCACTAGCTCGCGTGATAGCCAAGATTCTTGGATTGATGCTGGTTCTATTTGGGATTGTAGCGTCGATGGGCTTGTTAGGGGTTTTCCTTTTTGGAACTGCTGAAGGCAGTGAACTCGAATGGGGTAATGAGCACCATGTATTTGGACTATTCCCCTCTACGAGCGACGACGCTTTGCTCATTCAGTACGGCGCGTTTTTCGCCGGGTTGAGCTTTTTGATTATGATGGTATTATTGGGCCTTCAGCTTATTGTTAGGCAATGGGCTCCCTTTAGAAAATACCGTCTCGGCGCATTCTTAACCGGATCGTTTGTAGTGAGTTTGGTTTGTTTAGGTGTGGGCGCTCTTCATACGGGTCTCGACTACAGGCAGCAGGAAATGCACACCATTACCCACCCAATAGAACTTGAGCAGGACACGCTGCGACTCAGTGTTGACAAGCATCCTGAGATGTTTTCTGAGTTGAACATGCGCCGTCAACACGCTCGATTTGATGGGATCATGTTGAAGGGAGACAAGGTGTATGTGAACGATGTTCGATTGGGCATAGTGGGCGTCGACAGCACAAAACAGGCCGAATTAAAACTGGAAATTTACGCCAACGGGGAAACCGATAAACTTGCACTTCAACGTGCCAGAAACATCCAATATCACTATCGCCAAGACTCCACAGGAACGATCTATTTCGATCCATTCCTTGAATTTGACCTACGCGATCGGTATCGGGCGCAGGAGATTGACATCACCTTGTACCTGCCCATAGGGCGTGCGGTGTACCTGGACCCCACCGTTGTAGATCTGATCTTCGACATCAAAAACACCACCAATACGTACGATAGAGACATGGTGGGACATACTTGGGTAATGACCGACAAAGGCCTGTATTGTCCGGATTTCACAAAGGAAGTCGACTGATGGTGGCCCAACGCCAATGGCCATCATCAGCAGCGGTGAATACGTTGATTCCATTACCCCTACTCGCACATGCGTTTAGGATGGCGAAAATGGTGAAACCATAAACGATATATGGGTGAAGTAACAGCTACTTCACCCATTTTTTTTACCCTCACCAATCAATCGCCTCTGGTCAAAACCCAGTCAGGTAAAATCCAAAGGCTCGAGAAGCGCCCTAGGCTTTTGGCTAGAGTGTCTCTTATCCGAGACCGACAAACCTGATCAAAGGACCAAGGTCCGTTTTGTAGACCAATTCGCTCAGAGGTATCGCGAAGGTCAACCTGCGGTTGGTTTGTTGCGCGCGGTGAGCCACGACCGAAGGCCGGCGCATGCTCACACTTGCCATAATTTCCATTGTTGGAACACTAGATTCTGACGTGCCTCCATACTTAGCGCCGATTCTGAGGAGTTAATTGAAAGTCATTAGCGCAGAAATGTTTAAATTCGCGCAACTTTTTGAAGCACCATGCAAGAGGAACTAGAAGTAACCCAGAACCCCAACCAAGTATTCATCAACGAGATATTATCGGACTTCAAACTGGCTTGTTTGAGCCGTGAAGCCTCGTTACTAGGTCGGAAAGAAGTACTAACCGGAAAGGCGAAATTTGGCATTTTTGGCGATGGTAAAGAATTAGCTCAGATCTGTGCTGCAAAACAGTTCAGAAACGGCGACTTTAGATCGGGTTATTACCGCGATAGCACCTTCATGCTGGCGATTGGACAGACCACTGTTCAACAATTGTTCGCTGGATTGTACGCCCACACCGACACCGATGCTGAGCCAACCAGCGGAGGACGCCAAATGGGCGGGCATTTTGCAACAAGAAATCTACATCCTGACGGCTCATGGCGCAATTTGATGGAGCAGAAAAACTCCTCTGCTGACATTTCTCCTACTGGCGGTCAGATGCCTCGCTTGTTGGGTTTGGCTCAAGCTTCGAAAGTATATCGTCATCACGGCGGTTTGAATCACTTCAATCAGTTTTCAGAGCAGGGTAACGAAGTTGCCTTTGGAACCATTGGCGATGCCTCTACATCGGAGGGTCTGTTCTGGGAGTGTATGAATGCGGCCGGTGTGTTGCAAGTACCAATGGTAATGTCGGTATGGGATGATGGCTTTGGCATCAGTGTTCCAAAAAAATACCAGACCACCAAGGGATCCATATCAGAGGCGCTAGCCGGTTTTCAGCGCACTGCCGACAAACCCGGCTTTGAAATTTTCAAAACGAAGGGTTGGGACTATGCTCATTTGATTCAGACCTATGAGGAGGCCGTTGAACTAGCCCGCAGAGAACACGTGCCCGTATTGGTTCACGTTGAGGAACTTACTCAGCCTCAAGGCCACTCCACCTCTGGTTCTCACGAGCGTTACAAAGACACCGCCCGGTTGAATTGGGAGAGGGAATACGACTGTATCGAACAATTTAAAAAGTGGATCCTCGATTTCACCATCGACGGACAAGCCATCGCTACTGAGCAAGAGTTAGATCAGCTGGCCAGCGACGCCAAAAAGCAGGTTCGGCAAGAGCAGAAGGCTGCATGGCAGGCTTTCAGAACGGATCTGGACAAAGATTATGCTCAAGCCTTCTTGCTTTTGGAAGCCCTCAAAGGCGAGAGCGCTCAGGGAACCGCCATTGAATCGGTTATTGCCGGATTAAAGTCGGCCATTGAACCCATTCGCAAGGATCTTTTCAACGCCATTCGCAAGGCATTGCGCATCACCCGTGGCGAAGAAAACCTGAGCCGCGCGGCCTTAATTAACTGGTTTGAGGGAATCAAACAAGAAAACGCTGATAGATACTCTTCTCATCTTTACTCGCAAAGCAAGCAACAAATTGGCGCCATTGATGAGGTTGCCATCCAATACGGCGAAAACCCAGAGTGGGTAGACGGTCGCATTATCCTTCGCGACAATTTTGACGCCATTTTCGCCAAATACCCAGAGGCACTCAGCTTTGGTGAGGACTTGGGCAAGATTGGCGGCGTGAATCAGAGCTGGGAAGGACTGCAAAGCAAATACGGCGAATTAAGAGTGAGTGACGTAGGTATCCGCGAGGCCAGTATTGTTGGCCAGGGCATTGGAATGGCCATGCGCGGTTTGAGACCGATCGCCGAAATACAATACCTCGACTACATCTTTTACGCGCTGCAAATTCTGAGCGACGACCTAGCCACTTTGCAATACCGCACCAAAGGCGGTCAGAAAGCTCCGCTAATCATCAGCACCAGAGGCCACCGTCTGGAAGGCATCTGGCACGCTGGATCTCCCATGGGAGCAATCATCAACATGGTCCGCGGAGTGCACGTTTGCGTACCCAGAAACATGACCCAAGCAGCTGGTTTCTACAATACCTTAATGAAGTCTGACGAACCGGCCATTGTAGTTGAGCCCCTCAACGGATACCGCAGCAAAGAGCTGATGCCAACCAATATAGGCGAATTCTGCATTCCGCTTGGGATTCCAGAAATTACACACTCCGGAACCGATATTACGGTGGTATCGTATGGTTCGACTTTCAACCTATGCGCTGCGGCGCTTGAGTCACTCGAGGAACTGGGTGTATCGGTAGAGTTGATCGACGCGAGAACCCTACTGCCTTTTGATGTAAACGGAATAATTGCGGAATCGCTCAAACGCACCAATAGACTGGTGATTATCGACGAAGACGTCAGCAGTGGAGCTACAGCCTATATGTTAGACCAGATTCTAACGGTGCAGAAAGGCTATCAGTACCTCGATAGCGCACCACTCACCCTGGCTGCGAAAGACCACCGCCCCGCCTACGGAACAGACGGTGACTATTTCTCTAAGCCCAGTGTAGATGATATCATTGAGGCTGTTTATGGAGTGATGAGCGAAAGCAATCCGACGCGTTTTCCGGCGATTTTCTGATTTGGCTGCTATGAAACACCAATCCCTTGAGCTCAATCGAGAGTACATTGAACTCAACAGTTTGCTCAAATTGCAACAGGTCGCTCAAAGCGGAGGTCACGCCAACTTAATCATCGATGAAGGACAGGTAAAAGTCAATGGTCAAATTGAAAAACGCCGCCGCTGCAAGCTTCGTCCTGGGGATCGAGTTGAAGTGAACGGTCAGACGATTGAGATCAAGTGACCCGTTGCTCAATGTAACTGGCGTATTCGAGAGGGTGATGTTAGCTTCGATCAAAAAAATCGATGCGTGCGATTCTATTCCTTTACCTGTGGTTAACGGCTTTAAATGCCCTTGCTCAAAATCGTTGCCGTTGGACATTCAATCAGCTTCCGGACTCTGTAACCGGTTTGATCTCCGACAGTTTGGGTCGTGGACTGCTATTCCCGCAAAGGGTTGATGCAAACCGCGCTGCGGGATGGGCCGGATTTGCCCTCCAAACAAGTGCTTATCCCGCGCAGGGAACACAGGCTGGACAGGCGGGAATTCGATTGCAATGCAAGGTAATCCCCCATGAAAAGCTAACCCTTTCCTTTCGCCTGCGGGCGAGCTCAACAGCGAACAATCGCATGCACATCACACAACCTTCGCTGTCTGACACGGCGATCTACGAGCTGCGGATTGCCGAGTCGTCGGTGTGGATTGCTGTCGGTCCGATTGAGCTAAAGCCAGTTGCAAACGGGGATAGCGTCGATATTTATATCGTCAGCATGCCCGACAGCACCGGGCAATATCAGCCTGTTTCTGGGGCTCAATACCGCAGTTCGGGAACCCTTCGATGGGATGATATGGTGATCACAGGATCGACCGATACAGAGGGTCCGCAGCTTATTTCTGTCCAACCTATGGACGCAAGGACCGTGAAATTTACGTTCAACGAAGCCCTCGATTCATCCTGTTTATCGAACCTCAGCATACAAGGTCTTACCCTACCGATCTTATCCGACATCCATCGCGACTCGACGGGGCATCATTATCACCTTACCAGCCAGACCTTGCTTCCACATGCTGAATATTTCACCGTATGTTGGTTCGGACTGAGGGATTCAATGGGCAATACATTGATTGGCGACCCTTGTCGTCCGCTGTGGTACAACGCCAGTAAGCGGAGTCCCGTAATTACCGAAATCATGTACAACGACCCGAATGACGACGCACATGAATTCATTGAACTCTACAATCCCTCTGATGACACCCTGAAATTGGGTTTAATGTCGGTTTTGGGGGTACAGTATATTTTTGATAGCTCGGCAGCTATGATTCCGGGTGAATACCTCCTTTTGGTCAAAGATGCCCAGCGATGGCAGGATTTCAATGGACCTCGCGTTATACAGTGGACCTGCGGAACCTTAAGCAATGGTGGCGAGTGCATTGCGCTGATCAATCAGGCTCGAGATACCTTGTCGCGTATTTGCTTCGACAATACAGGTTCTTGGCCGCGAAAGGCAAATGGGTTGGGTTCCAGCTTGGAGCGCCGAAAACTAACGGATACCGGCGTGCAAGGAGAGCATTGGCGCGATAGCTTTACCCCGTCGCCTTTAGAAGCGGTGCCACATTGGCGAATGAGTCCCGGATTTGGTTTCGAGAGCAACAAAGTTGGATTCAAACTCCCGCGTCAGGCGGTTTGGGAAGGCGACAGTGCAGTGGTGCAAATTGCGTTGAAACAAGAAGGGCGTTTTTCAGGCATAGTGCTGACCCGGCTCAGTTATCCCGATGGCAGCGTGCAGCTGGATACCCAAATAGCTGATGTTAACTCGCGCAAAATTCGACTATGGATCGCCGATGACTCCTTTCGCCAGCCCATCTCTGAGCTCTGGCTGTCGATTGCCGATGCCAACAACACTGTGGTAAACGGCCTGGATAGCACGGTATTGGAAATCTTCGACAACGACACGCTGCATCCTCGGCTTTGCATCACCGAAGTTATGGCAAATAACCGGTCGTACTTGAACTTTCCAAAAGGGTACATGCCGTGGGTTGAATTGCACAACCCAAATCTAACTGGTATTTCTACTTCGGTGTACACCTTTAGGGTTACAGACCGACAGGGACAAGTTTACGAATCGCCATTGCCGGGCATCCAAATGGAGCCGCTCTCTTATCGTGTAGTTCCCGTTGATACCAATCATCAGGAGATGAGCGCCATCTGGAATAAACTGCCTGTGAACGGCGCCTTGATTCAACTGATGACATCCGATGGTGTGGAGCAAAGCAGACTTAGGTATGGAAACGCATTTATCGATCGATCGTATGAAGCTGAGCGGGCCTGCGACAGCACGGCTACCCAAACAACGAGTCCGAGTCCGGGTGCTGCCAAAGGAACGGTAGGACTGACAGAGCAAATCCGAAAAACCAATTACAACCGAGCCTACCGCGTTGGAGAAATCGTTCAGAGTGAGGTTGTAGATTCGTGGCAGTTGTGGGATGTAACCGGTAAGATGGCCGAAAAACCCACGCGATCGAATGCATTTACTATACCCGATCTACCCGCAGGCATCTACATTCTGGGCATTGGCAATCATCGATATAAAATTTTGGTAACGGATGGACATTGAAAAATGCGTTTACCTTTGTAGTTGGTGCTAAAAATCAGACTGAAGGAGGGATTTCATCGATAAAATTGAGACAACCAACAACTGTTTCAACGTCTTAACAAGAGGAATCCGTATTTTCGTTTGACTAATGCCAGCTATAGTTATGACAAAATTTTACCCCCGTTTGCGAGCCATCACGTATTGGAAGTTTCTTTTCACTCTGGCTGTTATTATTCTCTCATTTCAACATGCTGCGGCTCAGTGTACGCTCGTAGCTGACATCGAACCGATTCCCCGTGCTAATATCTGTTTGGGTGAGACTGTCGATCTGTTGGCCAAGAACAACCTGACCACTCCAATTCCGGCCATGTGCGCAGTAACAACTGACCGAACATGTGGGACGGGCTCCGACAGTATCAATACCACGGTTGGCAATGGCAACGTGGTGAACACTTTCAACTCCAGTGCTCCCGAATTATTCGGTGATTTTGGAGAGGCCCAATCGCGCAACCAGATCATCATCTTGGCATCAGAGCTCCAAGCCATGGGGTTTGTAGGTGGTAAAATAACAGCCCTTTCGGTCGACATCGCTCGCATCGAGGCTGGCAAAAGCGGTACCATCAGCAGTCTTTCCATCAAAATGCTGTGCACCAGTCAGGACAAATTTACAACCAGCTTTATCAGCGGGTTGGACGAGGTATTTGCTCCAAAACCCGTTACGGTAACTGCTGGAGGATTCTTCACTTTCAACTTTGACAAGGCATTTGAATGGGATGGTGTTTCAAACATTGTCATTGAATTTTGTGGTTTTGCACCCAACGGTACAGGTGCTGCCGGAGCCAATTGGGGTACCTTCACTCGCGACCATGTGCCGGGTTTCTCGTCTTGGCGTCAATCGACCTCTTCTGTGTCCTCAGGCACTTGTTTAAACGGAGGAACAGAGCGAAACTTCAACCAACGACCCAACATTCGCTTTAACATCTGCCGTCCTAAAGCTGTAAACCTATCTTACTTGTGGACGCCCAATGACGGTTCTCTCAGCGCTACCAATGTAATCCGACCAACGGCCAGTCCTATTACCAACACCCGTTATTTTGTTCGCATCACCAACAACGACGTACCGAACTGTTTCTCTATTGATTCCATAGACATTGCTGTTGAGGATCCTTCGTTGTTTACTCCCTCCTCAAATTCTCCGGTTTGCGTGGGGAACACCTTGCAGCTGAATGCCAATACTGTTGGTGTTTCTTACTTCTGGAGTGGGCCAAACGGTTTTTCATCTACAGCGCAAAATCCCACCATTCCCAATGTAACCGAAGCGGCTGAGGGAACCTACACATTCTTGGTTGATAAGGGTTTTTGTAAAGCAACGAAAACCATCAACGTTCAGATCGATCCGATACCCAACACCGGAGTTCCAAAAGACTCTACTGTTTGCCGATCAACCACAAACATCAACCTATTTGGATTGTTGACCGGTGAAGATGTTGGCGGGACTTGGATCGACAACAACGCCAGCGGTGCGTTAACCGGATCGGTTTTCAATCCGAGTGTATTGAATAACAACAATATGCCGGCAACGTTCAATTTTACCTATCGCATAATCAACGCCTGTGGAACGTTTAACTCTACGGTTGCGGTAACCGTTATTGCAACCAGATCAGCAGGTATAGATGACGACACGACCATCTGTGAAACAAGCGGAGCGATCAATCTTTTCTCTGTTTTAGATGGAACGCCTAATACCGGAGGAACTTGGACCGATCTCAACAACTCCGGGGGCATGACGCCAAACGGTTTCTTTACACCGGGTAACCTAGGAGGAAATACCTATCAATTCCAATACCGTGTAACCGGTACATCTCCATGCCCCGATGCCTTATCGAGGGTAACAGTAAATGTTATTGATCAGCCTTTCGCCGGATCAGACAACAACGCCAAAGTATGTGTGGGCGGATCAATCAACTTGTTCAATCAGCTCCAGAACAACCCTAAAACCGGTGGTACATGGACATCCATTGACAATGCCGGGGGCGCTCTGAATACCAATACAGGGATGTATACCGCCACGGGTGTAACCCCAGGATTGTATCGATTCAGATACATTGTCGGTGCTACTGCACCCTGTATCGCAGACACCGCGTTTATCTTCTTGACCGTTAACGGTGTACCCACCATTAGTAACGTGGAATCTACCTGCTCACCGAACAACGCCACGTATACGGTAACTTTCACCATCACAGGTGGAGATCCTGCTACTTATGCGGTAAACCCAGCGGGTACAATCAGCGCGGGCTTCCCAAAAATTTACACCAGCGGTCCCATTGGTGACGGCGTAGCTGCTCAATTCACCGTGAGCGATGGCAATTCGTGTGGAACAAACAGCGTTTCTACGCTGAAGCGCTGCGCTTGCCCAACCCAGGCTGGATCGGTACAAACCACTCCTGCGCTTCAGGTGTGTAACAACGGATCTGCTACCGCCATTTATAATGGGGGTTATGCCAGCGATGGCAACGACACGTTGATGTACGTGCTCCATACCTTGCCAGGCAACACACTAGGCACGATCATTGCTCAACAGAGTTCGCCAACCTTTTCTTTTGGCCCCGGTATTACCTTAGGCACCACCTATTATGTTTCGGCTGTAGCGGGTAATAGACTACCCAATAACCTAGTCGATTTGAGCGATCAGTGTTTGAATGTATCTGCCGGTGTACCCATCCGCTTCGGAAATATTGGCAGCCCGAATTTCAACTTCAGCGACAACCCAGCCTGTCCGGGAATTACTTTGAGCTTCACCAGCTTTGTAAGCGGAAGTCCCACCTATTCGTGGACAGGACCAAACAATTTCACCAGCGCGGTGGCCAATCCGGTTATCAACAACCTGCAAGAGGCTGCCGCTGGAACCTATACCTTAACGGTTTCATCTGATGGCTGTAACGCCAGTGTGAGTAAGGCCTTGACAGTAGTATCAAAACCAGTGGTTACCATTGGAGGTGATGCAAGCATTTGCGAGGGGCAAGGCGGAAACTTGCGTATTACAGTGAACGCACCCGCCCCGGTAGTAATTACTTACACCGCAAGTCCGGGTCAAACCCAGCAAGTTTTGTTAGCTCCAGGTGTAAATAATATCCCGGTAAACCCTGCCGTGAGCACCACTTACTCGCTCATCTTTGCCAATTACCCCAATAGCTGTGGTTACACCCTAACAGGAACTCATTCTATTTCTGTGAATCCCGCTCCTATTGTTAATTACAGTCCCATTGGTGCGACGGCTTATTGTTTCGATGAACCAAACAATGCTAAAGTGGGCATCAGCATACCTTCGGGCGTAACGGGAAATCTCACTTACAGCCTAAATGGGGTTGTTCAACCTGTCATCAACGGGGTTGCAAACGGAACGCAGATACCTGTGCCTTTGAACCAGCCCGGATTGACCGTATTTGCCGTTGAAAGTGTAGTTCAAACCAGCGGAACCTGCAATTTGAGAATCAATTCCCTTCCTATCAATTACTACAATCTTATTGAACCTATCGTTCGCACCACGGTTGATCGCAACACCGTTTGTCAGAAAGATTCAATCAGTCTCAACTTCGATGTGGTAGCCAGCGAGAGTATCATCATAAGATACACGGTTAACAGCGATCCGCGCACCTTGGTGACCCGCGCTGATACATCGATAAAAATTCCGATTACTACCAACACCTTTATTTTCGTTCAAGACGCATCATACTCCATTAAAACCAGCTGCGACAGAGTAATCAACGAACAGCACAGCATCAATTCACTGGAATCGCCAGACATCAACGTCACCGTCACCAATACGGCTTGCAACAACACCAATACCGGTGCGATTCGGGTTACTGTAAATAATACTACGGGGACATTCCAGTATTCGCTTGACGGATCTGCATTTGGAGCAAACAACAACTTTACCCAGTTATTCTCTGGTTTTCACACGCTCGTTGTGCTTTCGTCGAACGGATGTTCGGTAACGCGCGATGTTGAGGTGATTGCTCAGTCAAACCTCAATGTTACTTCCAATGTCATCAGCACGGCGTGTGGATTTAACAATGGCTCCGTTAATATTGGCATCACAAGCGGCACCCCTCCATATACCATTTTGTTCGATGGAAACAGTGTCAACCAAGGGACCATTAGCAATCTGTCCGCCGGAGTTTATCCGTTGCTGGTGATCGACGGAAATAGCTGCGTGGTTCAACGCCAGTTGGTTGTGGCTCCATCGCAGCCCATCAGTTTCACGCTAACCGATAACGGTCCGGTAGATTGCACTTCGCCTGAATACGGATTGCTTTTCGTTTCCGCTAGCGGCGGTTCTGGAAATTATTTCTATCAAGCATTGGGTCAACCCGTTCAAACCGACTCTATTTTGAGAGGTTTGTTCCCGCAAACCAACGTCATCACCGTTACAGATGATCGCGGCTGCTCAGCAACCCAGACCATTAAATTGACCTCGATTCAGAAGTTCATCATTAACCCACAAATTCGCAAGCCATTGGTTTGCTGGGAGGGTAGAGACGCCGAAATTTTGATCAATACCACCAACTCGAGTCAACCTTGCATTTATTCGCTTAATAACGTCGATTATCAATCGAACAACCTATTCACCAACATAGGTCCGGGAACGTTCACCGTTTACGTGCGCGAGACAACCGGTTGTCGCAGGGAGCAGTTCACCTCCTTTGCAGTGACTCGTCCTGAACCGATTAAACTCACCGTTACGGGATTTGGCGAACCAACGTGCTTCAATAGTACTGACGGATTCATCAGCATGGAAGCCGCTGGGGGAAGTTTGTTGGCCAAAGAATTTACCGTAAATGGCACCGACTACAAACTGGGTGGCGAGTTTACCGAATTGAGTAAAGGAAATTACACCCTAATCGCCAGAAACGACGACGGTTGTAACTCGGATACCATTGCCTTCACGTTGGAGGGTCCAGAAGATATTCTTCTGAGCCACTCCTTTACGTTCAACGGCAACCAGAGCAAAGCCAGTCTAACCATTACGGCCAACGGTGGTGTGCCTATTTACCTTTACAGCATTGACGGAGTAAATTATTTCACCAGCAATGTATTCAGCGATTTAGACCCAGGGGTTTACACCACTTACGCACGAGACAGTCGCAATTGTACGGCGGTTGGTTCGGTGAACATCTCAGGTGTTGGAATCGATGAATGGATAAAAAATCCACATCTCTCTATTGCGCCAAATCCATTTACCGACGAGCTCAACCTCTTTAGCGATGTAACCGCGGGCGAGACTTCTGTAAACGTTTACAACAGCCTCGGGCAATTGGTATACCAGCGTAAAGTAGCCCAACTGGGGGCAGCCGCTGTCAAACTGGAAGGTTTGCAATCGCTGCCAGCAGGAGTATACCTCATCCATGTGAGCAACGAACTTGGAACTTTGAATCAGAAATTGATTAAAAACTAAATGAAAGGGGCCGTGAATGCGGCCCCTTTGCATTTTGGGCTTTGTAATCCATGAAAACCTGAGATACCGTCCTTACCAAAAAACTTCATGTTTACGGACCCAGGGCAAACAGCGATTAGGGGGTCGCTCAGCGCGAGGTCTACACACCGAGTAATTTGGGATTAATATTAACTTTGTCAATCAACCACGAGAATATGCGATTGTTTACCCGAGGAAGATCCCTGTTCATGCAGATTATGGCCGTTTTAAGCACCACGGCGGCGCTAGGCCAAGCCGACTGCATTACAGCGGTTCCCATTACTGCCAAAGGACAAATTACAGTAGACAGAACCAAAATTGGTCCTCTGGGTGCATTTAATGAGCCGGGATCGTGTTTTACCGGCGCCGAAAGAGCTCCCTACTGGTTTAGCTTCGAGGTATGTAAAACGGGTTCACTGGAGTTATTTATAGATCCAACAAATACCGCCGACTTTGATTACGCCTTGTTCGATATAACCAACGGCTGTGGATCAAAGTTTGATGTAGCTTGTAACTATCAATCTTCAACCGGTACGGCTAATATTACCGGAATTGGTTGCGACAACGGAGCTTCCTGTGATCCAAGCATTACCGTTCAAGCGGGTAGAACCTACGCGGTGTTATTCTCCCGATTCACCGCTGCTCAGGAGGGGTTTACGCTATTTATCGGGGGCTCGTTTGAAATTTTCAATCCAGCAGATTTCGATTTTAAACCGCAGATAACGGGCGATACCGCAGTTTGCGGATTTAGTCAAACGCTAAGTGCAGCGGTTGCGCCGGGAGTTGACTTGCTTTGGTCGGCAAGCGGTCCTGGAAATGTAACTTTCGATGCAATCAACAGCGCTTCAACTGGAGTTATGGTTGATCAACCCGGCACTTACACCCTTCGTTTGACCTCGTCAAAAAATCTCTGCGGCGATATCACCGAGCTAAGCGATTCTTTGATGGTGACCTTCAATGCGGTGAATAAAAATTTCACCGGTTCCTTACTTAAAGCATGCGCGAGTTCGATTGATTTAATTGACCTTCGAACGGGTTTCAGCGGTGTGTTTCCCTCGGGTGGCACGTGGAGCGACCTGGATGCCTCTGGCAGACTCGAGCCAAACGGATTTTTTAACGCCTATCAGGCTGGGGGTCAAACGTATCGATTTGCCTACACCATACCTGCTCAACCCGGAATCTGTTTAGACCTAGACGACACCGTTCAGGTGCAGGTAAGCGAGCCACTGAGTATTCGTCGTGACTCCATTGCCTGTTTCAACGCCGGCCAGAATTACCGCATGTTTTTCACCCTAGGTGGTGGAGATCCAACCACTTACGAGGCCAACGGTTTTGACATTGTAGGAACGTACTACGGAACGGGTTTTTATCCCAACGGTTTTACCCATCAACTTACCCTTTCTGATCAAAGCGGCTGTCCTTCAACCGTTCTAGTTGGTCAATACGATTGTAACTGCGCCACTCAGGCAGCCGAGTTGTTACCTACGGCGGCTATCGACTGTCAGCAACAGTCGGTTCAACTGCAGATCGCCCAGCCGGCTATAAGTAGCGTTGGCCAAGTTGAGGAATTCATCCTATTTACGGATGAGACCAATCCCATAGGAAGTATCGTAGCCCGTAGTCTGACGCCCGCGTTTAGCTTAGGTGGTTCGATCACTTCAGGCATTGTGTACTATGCTGCAGCTGCTCTTGGAACCGATAATGGAAGTGGACAAGTAGATTTAAATGGTGCTTGCCTCAGTTTGTCCGTCCCCATTCGAGTTCGTTTCCCCGACAGTGGCATCATAACCTTGAGTGGGGATACCGCCATTTGTGAGGAGCAAATCGCCAACCTGCGCTTGGATTACTCTGGCAATGATGACCTTTGGATCAGTCTTTTCGATGGTGTTTCCAGCACAAACAGGCTTGTTCAACCGGGGCTAAATTTGCTTGCCGTTCAACCTACCTCAACCACCACATACACCATTACAACCGCAGTTACGCTATACGACTGCCCAGTAAACACCAGTGGAAACGCCGTTGTTGAAGTGAACAAAAGAGCCGGTTTCAATGCCACCCTCATCAACGACTCAGTGGCTTGTTTGAATGCGTTGACCGGAAATCCAACCCTGGCTTTCTTCATTACCAATAGCGACACCATTACGCCCTCATATTCGATTAATGGACAAAGTCAGAACAGCATTACAGGTGTTACTAACGGGACTATTTACACCCTTCCCAAACTGACCTCAGGCAAAAACACCATTGTGTTCGATGGGTTCACTTCGCAGGTAAGTGGATGTAGTTACGCTATCAACCCAGTTAGCATTGACTACTACTACTTAGATGAACCGGTGGTGAGTCTACTGGCATCTAAGCAGGAGGTTTGTTCATTTGGCGATGAGGTGAAGCTGGCCTTCTCTTCTTCGAGCAATCTGAACACTCGTATTTACTACCGCATTAATGGTGTTCCGTTATTTGAGGATGTTTTGGGTAGTAAAGTAGTCAGCATACCCGTTACCACCAATCTGTCGATTGAACTGGACTCCGCCAGCTACCCAACTTTTGAGGCTTGCTCTTACGGCTTGCAGGGTTCTGCAACAGTTGACCTATTTACCCGTCCCGCCCTAATCTATCAATTAGAGCAACTAACCTGTATCGACAGCTCGGCCAGACTGGTTATTCAAGGTGGAGAATCTATACCTTTTTTCAGCGTAAATGCATCTCCATTCTCCAAGGACACGATTTATGAATTTGATAGTGAGGGCTCCCAAGCTTTGGAAATTCGCTTGGGACAGAACTGTATTTACGAGGATTCCGTTCTGGTGAATCGCATCCCGCCGTTCACACTCAGCGTTGAGGTAACCGATACAAAATGTGGCCAAGCCAATGGATCTATTGTACCCCAATTGAATGGGTCATTTGTACTCCCTATCACTTACCGTTTTAACAACTCGAGCAAAAACACCAATCTTCCAGCGGGTAACTACCTGATAGAAGCCACAGATGCTACCGGTTGTAAAGTTTCATTGACCGATAATATCGCTAGTTCTGCTCCCTTTATTGTTCAAGCTCAAGCCCTGGATACGGTTTTGTGTGCTGTAAACAACACGGCGCGGATTGCCGTTAGTGCATCAGGAGGCGATGGCACTGTGTTCACCTACTCTATTGACGGGATTAACTTCACCCCTACCGATACTATAGATAATTTACAACCCCAGATTTATACGGTGTATGCTCAAAATGAAGTGGGCTGTTTAGATTCGGTAGAAGTTAAAATACTGGCCGACGAGGCATTGGCCATCAACGTAAGCGTTCTTCAGTTTTTGAGATGTTTTGAGAGCAAAGACGCTTCGTTTGCGGTGAATGTATCCAATAGTTCTCAATCGCTGCAGTACGCTATCAATGGAGGCGCCTTTACCACTTCAAATTTCTTTGATAATGTGGGGCCCGGTACCGTGCAGTTCAGAGCCATTGAACTTGGAGGTTGCCGCAGAGAAGATCGGGTTTTATTTGAAGTAACACGCCCAGAGAAACTTAGCCTCCAACAGCAATCTAAAGGCAATCCGAGCTGTTTCAACATCAACAACGGATTTATCGTTGTGCAGGCACAGGGTGGCACATCGGCCTACACCTATTCTTTGGACGAAGGAATGAGTTTTCAAAGTTCTGGAGTATTTACCGGACTAACCGGCGGTCAATACCTGATGGTTGCCCAAAATGCCGATGGCTGTAAGTCGGATACCTTGAGCATAACCTTGGATTCCCCGCCTGTGATATCGATTGTTCAGATCAACGAAACCATCAATCTCGACCAAACTGGAAACATTGAGATCATTGCGCAAGGAGGCTTCCCTCCCCTTCGTTACAGTTTAAACGACGTGGCCTATCTAACCACTAACTTGTTTGAGAATCAAGCCCAAGGTCCATACCGCGTGTATGTGAGAGACAACAAAGGTTGTAAAGTCTCTGAGGATATCTACTTGGGTACCGTTAGCGTGCAAGATATCAGCGCCGATCTCGGCGTGCAACTTTTCCCCAACCCAAGCAATGGACAAGCACATATTACTGGTGCAGCAGGAGAATCCTATTCTTACGAAATCATGGATGTATCCGGCCGCCTAATGTCTAGCGGACAATTTGTTGATGCCATCCAATTGGATACCCATAAATGGCCTGCGGGTGTTTACCAAGTTCGGGTGGGTACCGCAAAAGGAATGCAGATCATTAAGTTGATGGTACAATAACCGCTGCACCGAAACATACACAGAAAAAATGAAGACTATCCCTGGCATACCCCAGCCAGGGATAGTTTTTTTAATGCTTATTGGAACCCGACAATTGCCAGTAAATAACTCAGCGATCTTTGTCGAGCCTATTTAAGGTTGAAGGGGATTTTGTCGATGATTCTGGAGACGGCCGGACAGATGAGCAAATTGTTACTGGTGATGCGGCTCAGTTGGTAGAAATTTTTTCTGTCGGTATGTGGGTATTCTCGGCAGGCGGTCGGACGGGCATCGTAAACCGAGCAATAATTGTCGGCACCCAAAAAGGCACAAGGCGAGGAATTCAGTACGTAATCGCCATCGGAATCCAAATGGAGGTATTTTGCAATTAAATCAGAGGGTTTTACGCGGAGCTTTTTCGACAATCTCTCAATATCGATATCTCTAAAAATGGGACTGGTCGTTTTGCAACAGTTGGCACACGACAGGCAATCGGTATCGCTGAATACCTCCTCGTGCGCATCTTGCATGGCTAAATCGAGAGACTTCGGCTTCTTCTTTGCCCATTTGCGCAATAATTCATCGTATTGGGGCTTGCGCTGTTTGGCAGCGACAAGCTGCTTGCGATCGGAGTCGTTCATTGCGGTACAAAAGTAATGAGCCTGCAGCGAATATCGAATTTCCAGCTAATTTTAGCTCAAATCCATTCTTCGTGCCAAAAAACTTCATGGTTATCAAAGCCTCCGCTGGATCGGGCAAAACCTACAATCTGGTTCTTCATTACCTGGCCCTGTTAATGGCTTCGCCTGAGAGCATGAATTTCAAGCGCATCCTCGCGGTGACCTTCACCAAGAAGGCCACGGCCGAAATGAAGCACCGCATTCTGGAGGCTTTGAAATTATTGATGTCTGATCACTCCGATGCCAAAAAACAACAGAAGAAAAATGAGCTTTTACAACATCTGATCGAAAAGACGGGAATGGAACGTCCCGTTATCGAAAAACGGGCATTTGATAATTTCACTCACATCCTTCACCATTATCAGCACTTTGCCGTATCGACGATTGATAAGTTCAATTTGCGGTTGGTCAAAACATTTGAGTTAGAACTACTCCAGCACGCCGGATTAAATCTCATTATGGATCATCAGGAACTCCTGGCGAAGGCAATTGATCAAATTATTGATGAGGTGGGAACCAATCCGCAGGTGGATCAGTGGATCCTTGAGTTTCTAACCAAGGAACTGAACGACGGCAAAAAAGCCAATATCAGAAACCGCTTACTCGAATTTGCTCAGCTGTTGTTTAGTGAAGATCACGCTCAACAAGCTCAGCAACTTACAGAGATCGATCAAAATCGATTGAAATCAATCGAAACGACCGCTATCGCCCAAATCGAAGACTATAAAAACACAGTGGCATTAAAAGCTCAAGAGATATTGGATCTGTGCAAAATACACCATTTATCAGCCGAACATTTTTATCAAAAGTCGAGGGGGATATTTTCTGCATGGGAGAAAATCGTTAAAAAACAGGCGTTTAACATCGCGAGCAAACTGCGAGAGCGCGATCAGGACCTCTTCGGCAAAGGGGTTGCCGAGGTTCCCGAAATTGTATCCAAGCACCTCGAACTTTGCGATTTTATAGACGCTCGGTTTCAATCGTTCAAAAAAAATCAGCTCATAGCGAAATCCACCTACCTGGCTGGGTTGTTGGGACAAGTATCGGGAGCGCTCAAGAACCTCAAGAGCAAGGAAGGCATTTTTTTCAATAGCGATGTAAACGGCTTGTTGGCTCCCGTGGTGCTGAACAATCCCGTTCCATTCATTTACGAGCGGCTGGGAGAACGCTACAACCACTACTTGATCGACGAGTTTCAGGATACCTCCATCATGCAATGGCAGAACTTTTTACCCTTGATTGACAATGGCTTGGGCAAAGGAATGCGTTCCATTTTGGTTGGCGACGGAAAGCAAAGCATTTATCGATTTAGGGGTGGAAAAGTGGAGCAGTTTGTCCATTTGCCTCACATCGCCGACAAACCTCAGGGGGTATTGTACGACCAGTACGAGACAAATTTAATCAGAGAGTATTTTCCCGAGATCCTGCGCACCAATTACCGCAGTTTTGCTCACATCATCGGGTTTAATAATCGACTGGTGGAGATGATTCAGCCCATGAGCCCTCTATTGCAAAAGGTATTTGCCGATGGTCAACAGGAGCGGCACGCCGAGGAGCTTGGTTATGTGAAGATTAAAACGATCGCTAAGTCTGCCGATCCCGAAGAAGAGGCCGATCTCAACGAACTATTTTGCACCGAGCTGTTGTCCGATCTCAATTCCTTGCACAATCAGCTCGGGAGCTGGCGAGGTTTTTGCGTATTGGTGAGTCGACATAACGAGGCCAAATGGGTTAGCGACGCGCTGGTGCGCAATCAAATCCCCATCGTTACCGAGTCGAGCTTATTGGTCTTGAGCGATAGAAACACCCAATTGATTCACGCTATTTGGACCTTGCTCAACGATCCGGTAAATCCCACCGCCATGTACCAGGCCTTTGTAGGTTGGTGGACGCATAAGGGCGAAGAAATCGATTTAATGGACATACAGCAGCGTTTCAGCCGACGAATAGACGATCATTATCGGGATGCCAAGCGAATTTTCGATGGCAAGGCATTTCTTACCGAAGCTGGAAGTGAATTATCGCTGGCACAACTGAGGTATTTGAGACCCTCTCAAGCCGTGGGCTTCTTGGCTTCCTTGCTGGGCTTCGACCGCAATATGACCGGTCAGCTGCAGCGGTATATTGAACAGCACCACATCAACGAGCGCGAGCTGGGACTTTCTAAATATTCGCATTTGCAGTGGTGGGAACTCAATGGCAACAAAGTATCGGTGGGGTCCAATCAGGAAGATGCCGTGCAAATCATGACCGTTCACAAATCAAAAGGGCTTGAATTTGATCATGTATTTATCCCATTTTTAAACTGGCGTCCAGCGACCAACCCATCGTTTAGATGGTTAACAGCCACCGCTGAGGGCCAGCCTGTTCCTATTCCGTTTGCGGTTCACAAAGACGACGAATTGGAACTGATGCGTGAGCCTTATGAGCAGGAAGCAGAGCTCAGCTTGCTAGATGATGCCAATCGACTGTATGTTGCGATGACCCGGGCCGTTAAATCACTCATGGTTTATACTTCGCGACAGCGAAACAAGGGCATGGCTCAGCGATTTTACGACTGGGTGCTCGAGCAGCCCGAATATAACCTAGATAAGGGTTTCTTCGAATTGGGCGAAGTAAACAGCTTACGGTATCGAGCACCATCGCCAGAAAAGTCGTCTCATCTATTCGATATCAGTCACCCCAATTTGCGGCCGGTTTTTGTGGCCGAGGGCATCAACACGCCTCGGTTGGATGAAACACCGCAAACGGAGCGAGAAATTGGTATCATCGTGCATGAAATGGTAGAGCGCATTCGCGACATAACCGAAATTGAACCCATCGTAAAATCGATAGGTCAGCGGGTAAACCTCGATGCAAGCCAAATGGAAGACATCGCTCAACGACTCGGGATTGTTTATGATCGCGCCTCCGATGCGGGTTGGTTTCCTTACCGCGGTTTGGTGAAAAAAGAACTCATCATAAAACGCGATCAGCAAGAGATCAGGCCCGATTTGGTGGTTTTTGGCGAAACCCAAACCCAAATTCTAGAATTCAAAACAGGGGAAGCCCAAGCTGAACACCGTGAACAGCTAAAGGAGTATATTCGCGCCCTGACGGAGTTGGGATATCCCAAGGTTGAAGGCACTTTGGTCTACATCCATCCCTGCGAATTTGTCGATATTCAGCTATGATCACATGGAAACTTATTGGGTTTCATCAAATGGATGTAACCGAACTATACGCCTATCTCGCTTTGCGCAGCGAAGTATTCATTGTTGAGCAAAACTGCCCCTACCAAGACTTGGATGGTTTAGACGCTCAGGCTCAGCATCTTCTCGCTTTCGATGGCGAGCGCCCCGTGGCCTGCGCTCGCTTATTTGCTCCTGGAATCGTTTACACAGAGGCTTCTATCGGTCGGGTTATCACCAAACCCAGCCATAGATCCCAATCGCTGGGTAAAGAACTCATGAAAAGATCGATCGAAATTTTAGTCCAGCAATTCAACAATCCCCCTATTCAAATAGGTGCTCAGGCTTATTTAGAGCGGTTTTACGAGGGATTTGGGTTTAAAAGAATAGGTGATATTTACTTAGAAGACAACATACCGCACATCAAAATGCTACGCCATCCGATGTGAGGTTGCTTACTTTAGCACTCGAATCGCAAAAACAAACTATGAAAAATTATCGTTTTTTACTGCTAACCACGGCTGTAGCCTTTTCTTTGGCCAGCTGCGGCGACAAAAAAACCGGCGAGGTAAAGTCATTTGACGCCAATTACCTCGACACCACAGTTAAACCTCAGGACGATTTCTACCAGTTCGCCAACGGATCGTGGATTAAAAACAATCCGGTTCCCGCCAGTGAATCGCGTTACGGAAGTTTTAATGAGGTTTCTGATCGCAACAATGAACTGATCAAAGGTTTATTGGAGGAAGCGGCTAAAAAAACCGATCACCCCAAAGGTTCCACGATGCAAATGGTAGGCGACTATTACGCTTGTATCATGGATTCTACCAAACGCGAATCGGCGGGTCTTGCTCCTATCAAGTCCGACCTGGATCAGATAAACCAATTGACCAAAGAAAACTTGGCCGATTTGGTTAGCACCCATCATCAAACAGGTATCGGATCTCTTTTCTCGATTTCTGTTCAAGAGGACCTGAAAGACAATACCAAGTACGCTGTGTACCTGGGCCAAACCGGATTGGGCTTACCCGACAAGGAATACTACTTTAAAACCGATGCTAAATCGGTTGAAACACGCGAAAAATACGTTGCCTTTCTAGACCAGTTTTTCGCCACTGCCGGATTGCCCAACACGGGTGTGGGGCAGCGATTACTGGCAATTGAAACCAAATTGGCTAGCAAGTCTATGAACAGCGTTGAACAGCGCAACATCGATGCTCAGTACAACAAGTTTACTTACGAGGACTTCAAAAAACTTTGCCCCAATTTTGACTGGGACACCTATTTCACAAAGATTGGTATGCCTAAGCAAGATACCATCTTGGTGAGTCAACCCGAATACCTCAAAAACCTCAACAGCCAACTGCAAGCGGTTTCTATGGACGATTGGAAACTGTACTTCACCGCTGAAGTACTTCAGGCTTCAGCCGATAAATTAACGGATGCACTTGAAAAAACTCATTGGGATTTCTACAGCATGTACCTTAGAGGAGCCAAAGAGCAGAAACCCCGCTGGAAACGCGCTATTGAAGATATGAATGGCGCTATGGGAGAAGTCCTTGGCAAAGCTTTCGTTGAAAAATCTTTCAGCGAAGACGCCAAAAAACGCGTAAACGAAATGGTTGACAACCTTCAAGCAGCTCTCAAAGAGCGTTTGGCCAAGTTGGACTGGATGAGCGATTCTACCAAGACCAAGGCGATGGAGAAGATGGCTTCATTTGGGCGCAAAATGGCTTATCCCGACAAATGGAAAGACCTGTCGAAATTGGCCGTTTCACGCGATTCGTATGTTAAAAACGCGAGAAATGCAGCTCAATTTTATTTCAATGAAAATATCCAAAAGCTGGGTAAACCCATTGACAAATCAGAATGGTTGATGGGAGCACACATCGTAAACGCCTATTACAACCCCGTGCAAAACGAAATTTGTTTCCCCGCCGGAATCTTGCAACCGCCTTTCTTTGATCCCAATGCCGAAGACGCAGTTAACTATGCTAGAATGGGCGCAGTGATTGGTCACGAAATGATCCACGGCTTCGACGATCAAGGTGCCCAGTTTGATGCAAAAGGATTGTTCCAAATGTGGTGGACGCCCGAAGACTACAAGAAATTCCAGGAAAAAACCAACAAACTGGTGGAACAATACAACACCTTTATGCCCATTAAAGGCGATACCTCGGTGAAGGTAAACGGCCAATTGACATTGGGCGAGAACATTGCCGACTTTGGCGGACTCACCGTTGCTTACTACGCTTATCAAAAAGCGTTAGAAGGGAAGAAAAAAGAAAACCTAAACGGCTACACTCCCGAGCAGCGCTTTTTCATCAGTTTTGCCCAAATATGGAAAAACAGCGCAACCGATGAGTATCTGCGCCAGCAAGTGGCAACAGATCCTCACTCACCTGCTAAATTCCGCGTAAACGGCACGCTAAGCAATATGCCTGAGTTTTTTGAGGCCTTTCAAATCCCAGAAGGATCGCCCATGCGCCAATCTGGAGAAAAGATCGCCAAGATCTGGTAATGCACTTTAGCTGCGCTTGGGGTTAACCCCTTACCAAGTGCAGTTGCCCCAGGCACAATACCGAAAGTACCCAACCCATACAGGTTTCTTCTTTCAAGCATATCAAGAGCCGTCCCATCTTGGGGCGGCTTTTTTTTTGCCTTCACCAGTGGGGTGCGCCGACCGAAAACGCCTGCTTGTTAAGAGAAACAGGAAATAACGGATTCGTAAATAGGGATAAGTCCATGAAGATCGGCTGTTACCCAACTCGCCCAACCAACCGCTGCTTTCACGTGTCGCTTCTGTATATGCTTAGCGGGTACTCATTATCAATAACCCCTAATCTCCAGCAAGCGGGGCGAGTTTTGCAGGAATGAAATCAAAAAAAAACCGCCGACCAAAGGCCGGCGGTTAAACCCAAATGCCAATAAAACATCCCTGAAAATATTGGCCCACTTGTAAGAAAAGTAACGAAGTAAATACGAGCTTGGATTTAAAAACGATCACTTTTTTCCTGTTTAGCACCTTATTAGGCTGGTTTTTCATGCTTTTTGATGAAAATCAGGTGCTTACCCAAGCATTTTTGAAACTACAGCCCTCTCCTTTCGCTTTCCACACTTTTATTTAGATTGCTGGAGACTCGATTTTCAAGATAGCAGGTGTAAACACAGTATGATCTATTCTGTCGGTTGAATGGTCGATGAAAGAACACCGCCAATGGACCCAGATCCTCCCCAATTGTTGAAATAAGGGGTATTTAATAGCACCCATAACGATGATCGAAGCAATGACTTTACCGCAGCAAAATCACGTTGCCTCGATAAACCGTTTTCAGTCCCTGCATATCGGTAATCTCAATGAGATAGGGATAACTACCTGACGAACATTGTTTTAGCCCCCCTTGACCATTCCAACCCTGCGCCGCATCTGAGGTTTCGAACAGAACTGACCCAAATCGATCGAAAATGGTGCAGGCAAAAGCCCGATAGCGGGAGCAGACCACCTTAAACTGATCGTTGATGCCATCGTCATCGGGTGTGAAAGCCGAAGGAGCGAATAGTTGATGACCTGTTACCTCAAAAAATCGCTCTAAGGTGCTTTCGCAGCCATTGGTATCCACAACGGTCAGCAAAAGGGCATGTCGACCAGCCTCAGCATACTGAAAATCAATATCGGGGTTCCGACCAATGATGTTACCTGCCACCGAAAATTGATAAGTCAGTCCTTCGAAAGGCGTGGCGCTTGCCCTAAAAAAAGGCTCCAGCAATGGGGAGGATACCGTATCCAACTCAAATTCTGCTTTTGGATTTTCATAAACCTCAACGGAGGTCGGAGAAATTAGGTTCACCGTATCCCGGCAACCGGATATCGTGGTGACCGTGCATGATGGGGTGTATTGTCCGGCTTGCTGATAAACAAAAAACGGATTCCTCAGCCGGCTTCCAAAATCGAGATAGCCAAAATCCCAGTCAACCAAATACGCTTGTTGGGGGGGATTTGTTAATTGAAAACCCACGCCATGAGGAACGCATCCGGCATTAACAGTGACGGAAATGGTGGGATCGGGATTAGATTGTATGTAGACTGAGTCGGAGAAAATTTTCTGGCATCCGTAATCGCTGACGGCTACTTCAACCGGTCGCCATCCTTCCTGATTTAGAGAAAGGGAGTATAGGTAAGCCCTACCAGCTGCTGTTGGCCCGAAAGGACTCCAGATAAATTGCGCGCTTGAACTCAGCAAAGACGTGTCGGCTTGCAGCAAAAGCTGACCATCATCGAGACAAACGGTGTCTTGCAGAGCAAAAAAGGCTTGAAAATTGGGGTAAATAGCAACCGTTTTGGTGATGGCCTTCTGACATTCATCTGTCCTTCCGGCGATAAGAGTCACGTTGAATAAGCCGGTATCGGGAAACGAAACCAATGGGTCCTTGTCGAAAAACCGACCAAAGGGCAATTGCCACTCAAAAAAATCGGCTTGCGTGCTTTGATTGACGAACTGATACACCAAACCCGCACAAAATTCAGTTTGATCTTCAAAATCGGCGGTGATTTGTGAGCTTTCGACGTAGACAGAATCAAGTAGGTTTAAGTTACAGGTTCCGAAACTCACGTTGCATTCATAGCGATTGTAGCCGATGTTGGGAAATGTAACTCCGGTTAAGACCGAATCAAAGTCGTTGGTCACGAGGCTTCCGTCGGGTAAAGTCCATTGATAGGTATAGTTTGCGTTGTGTTCGCCACTGGCTCTGAGGCTGAAGCTCTGATTGGTAACACACTGAACTTCTTGAGAATCGAGCTGAAGTTTGATGCCTTCCAAAACCGAAAAAACGGCTTCGGCCGTATCTGCACATGGAAATCCGGCGTTGGTGATCAAGAAAACGCTATAATTTCCGTCATCCGGGAAAGCGAGAATCGGATTTTCAGCCGTTGATGAATCAAAGGGCTGTTCAAGATCAACCGTTCTCCAGAGAAAAAAACGGGCATTGGTCGATGCATTTTTGACAGGAATCTGAAGTCCTTGACAAAATTCCGACTGCGGCTCGATGCCGGCCTTGGTATCTGAAACACATCGAGTCACGACAAATTGAAAATCGCGAATGGATTCGGATAACAACACCCCATTTCGGTATTCTTTTACGGAGACCGCTACGGCATAAATACCCTGCACAGTGGGCCTCAGCGTGAGCAACCCCGTGTTGGGATTTATGACAATGGCCGGGTTAGACAAGATGGGATAGGCATTTGAATAACCCAGCGACCACGGCAATTGAGCAAAAGGCGGGGCGGCAGGCGGCTCAGGACGGGGATCGGCAGCAGAACCTCCTGTATAAGGGGCTGTAAGTTCGTACACCAATGAGTCGCCATCGATATCGATGGCAGAATGATCGAACTCCACATCATCATCCAGACAGAAGCCGAGGGGCATAATGTTTTTAAATCGCGGACTCGAGTTGCCTCGCTGCTGTACGGGTGGAATAACGCACGTCAGGGTGAGCCCATAGTCGGCGGCATTTTCAATGTTTACAATACCTCCATTTCTGCAGCATCGCTGGTATACAAGTTGATACGTTGCTGTGGCCGACGGCAAATCCAATTCCCCTACATAGGTGGCTTCCTCGACGCAGATTTCAGGGGGCAAAATCAAGCAAGGGTTATCCACCTTGCGATCCAACACCCTATAACTGGGTGATCCAATAGCTGTGGCGCTTACATAAATACCTCCTACAAAAACGCCTATTACCACCTCGTCGTCGAAATAGGTGTTGTTGCTATTGGCAGGGCCGCAATCGCGATACAATTTGAGCGTTACCTCATACGTATTCCCGGAAATCCATTGATAGTGCATCTCGCCTCCAATGATGTGGGTGGCGCGCAGCTGAAATACAAATGCCATCAACCCAAAGGCCAACCACCACCGCACTGAACCTACCGACAGAAAGAGGGTTGCATTCATGGATCAAACCACTAGGAAACAAACTCTTAAAAGTACGAAAGTTTTGTTAAATCAGATCAAGTTCCTTTCTCAACCAGTGTTCCTCAGAGGCCGTCAAGGGCTCTACCCAAGCATTATCGCCTGTCAATAAATCGGAAATAAACAAAACATCGGGGTAAACGGTTGCCATCTTCTCCAGCCTGATCCATTTTGTCCCAATGGCTTTCAGCTCAATAAGGTGCTTGGGGCCCATGACGGCGAAATAGGAGGAGCCATCGGCATACTTTTTAAATTGGGGAAACGTCGGCATAAAAATTTCAGTAGACTGTAGAATATCTCGGTCATTGCTCTAGGACTGTCAGGGCTCGAAAGCCAGCAAATCGCCCGGCTGACAATCTAATGCCCGACATAACGCCTCCAAGGTACTAAAACGAATGGCCTTTGCCTTGCCATTTTTTAAAATCGACAGGTTGGCCAAGGTGATATCCACTCGTTCAGAAAGTTCGTTCAATGAGATTTTCCGCTGGGCCATGATCACGTCCAATTGTACTACTACCGGCATATTTAAACAGTTAGATCGTTTTCGGTCTGTAATTCAACGCCTCTTTTGAAAATCTGATCAATGACAAACATGACCGCCGACATGGCCAAATATCCGGTTGAATCGTCGCAAAACTGAGCCAGGGTAGAAAAATCCATTCCTTGTTTGGTAAACTCCGCAATAGATCCGGTTCCCACTATTCCCAGAATTCCCACCGCAAACGCATTTCGAGTAATGCTGGAGATGGCCGCGGCCACTTCTGAACTAAAGGGTTTTACCCGTTGAAGTTGAATAGAAATACGGATGACTTGGTAAAATAAGTAGGCTTTTGCAATCAAAAGCATTATTACCCCAGCGCAAACCGAGAGGTATACCTCTAGCTGATTTTCCCGGAGTGAAGAAAGGTTTAAATCAAGATAGAGTTTCCCAGCAACCTCGGGTTTAACATAGCTATAAGCCACTGTAAAAAGTAAGGTACCTGCCTGAACGCAATAGGATACAAAGATGATCCAGATTAGAACGGAAAGCAGATTCCATAAAAAGGTCTTTGACTTTTGCATGTTTGTTGATTTTCGATTAATAATTATCGAAAGTAAATAAAAATTTATTGATAAAAAATAAATGAGAAGAATCTCATTCTCACCAAATAGGATTACCCGCGGTTAAGCCATTTACAAAAGGACTATGATAAACGACCTTGCTCAAGAAAAGATTGAACCTGCCAAACCCAAGGCTACATGCTATGCCAATTGAAAATAGTCTTCAATTAAAAGCCATAGGTTGGTTTTAGATCACCTCATCATCCTCGGAGCTTATTCACTTGTTTGACATGTAACTCACATAGGGCACGGTGAACTAAAAAGTGAGCCGGTATCCCGATCCATGTGAATGCCAAGTGGAGAATTCTCCCAACTTTTGGTATCATTGTGCATACGAGAGACAAGGGCAGTATATGACATTTTTAGCGGAAAGCTGGCGCATCATTCACGGATCGGACTACGACCCATCCCGAACCACCATTATTCTCCCCTCAGGCAGGGCGTGTCGGGTGATCAGCTCCTTGATCGCCTCATCTGAAACGTCGTCACTGTATATTTCTCCAGAGATTATCACCCTTTCAGAATGGATTGATCAACTGGATCCCACGCCTGTGGCTCATCCGTTGCAGCTCAGCACCGAATTATTCAAGGCCATAGACCCTGGCTTGCTGCCCAAACACCTCTGCGATCCATTGGTTTTCTATCCTACGGGACAGATGCTGATACGAGACTTCAACGAACTTGATCAGTACTTGGTATCGGCGGCAGATATTTTCCAGAACCTTCGAAATTTAAAAGAACTGGAGGAGTTCAGTTTTTTGGATGAGCCCCTTTCACCGGAGCAATCGGAATACCTGGAATTTTTCGGCAAAATTGGAACCATCTACGAGGCTTTCCAACAGCGTTTGGACCAGCTTAACTTGAGTTACTCGGGAAGGAAAATGCGAGCGCTGGCCTCTAAAACGAACTACATCGCCAATCGTTTCAAAGGCCACCAACTGTGGTTTGTTGGCTTCAATGCCTTAACCACGGCAGAGGAAAAGATCATCGGGGCTTTGGTCGATGAGGATCTGGCTCAGGTTATCTGGGATATCGACTCCTATTACCTCGACAAAGAATACATGGAAGCTGGAAAATTCTTTGTGGGTAAAGGCATCGATGGGTATCATTTCGTGGATGCCAAACTCACGGAGCATCCTCCTTCGATACGGATCATTCAGACCCAAGGCCTTCAGTCGCAGGTTAATACAAGCATTGAGCTCCTCAAAAGCGACCCCAACACACCTACACTGGTCATGTTGGCCGATGAGACCTTGTTCAAACCCCTCTTGGATCAGTTAATCCAAGAAAAAATCCCATTTAACTCATCGGTGGGTTTATACACCCATCAATCGAACTGGCATTCTTTACTCAAACAGGTCATCCACATGCAAAAGCAGTATCTGCAGGATGTACCACTGACGCGAGATGAGTGCAAGCGCGTGGTAGAAAATGAGCTGCTGACTTGGTCCGAGCCAGGGATTCGATTGGATTTGTTGTTTGTCTCGGAAATAACCACCGCTGAAAACATCCAAAAAACCATTGGGACTGCTGCCAACCGGTGGCCATACAGACTGCTGCAACCTTGGGGACCCGACCACAAGCAATGGTTGGAAGAACTCCGAGAATTTGCCCAGCACATACCTAGGCCAGAGCAAACATCTCACATTCCAACAGCGCTTGACAGCGGTTTCGCCACGGCACTGATCAAAGAGATTGACTGGATTTCGAAATACCAGGAGCACAATAACATCGACATTCCTTTGGAGATCATTTGCCAACATCTTTTGAAGGTCAGTGGAGAAGAAATGTTAACGCTTAAAGGTTCTCCGGGAGAACGCAATCAAATTATGGGAATGTTGGAGACACGTGCCCTCGACTTCAGTCGGGTCATTTTAGTAGGTGCCAATGAAGGCCTCATGCCCGCACACAACCAAGGCGCATCGTTTCTAACTCCCAGCCTCCGCACCTATTTCGGTTTACCTACGGCACAAAAGGCCGAAATGATATATGCCTACTATGTTTACCGGCTATTCCACCGCAGTGAGCGAGTAGAGGTTCTTTTCGACGATGAAAACTCCGGCCCTAACAGTGAAATGAGTCGATTTATTCTGCAACTCCGCGAGGAACTTCCTTTAGCGGTAAATGATTTGACGTTGCACTTTGCCAATGCTCAGCCAAAAGGGGTGTCATTACCAAAGGATTCCATTCTCAAACAAACTGAAAAAACCCAAGCCCGATTGATGGAATGGGCCCAAAAGGGTATTTCGCCCTCTGCCATTCAAACCTATCTCACCTGCCCCAAAGATTTTTTCATCAATTATGTGCTGTCGATACGCGATGTGAGGAGTGAGAACAATCTCGTCCAAAACAGCGACTTGGGGATACTGGTGCACTACGCCATGGAACAAGCGCTTGCACCTCACGTGGGGAAGGTACTTACTTCGAACCTGGAAATAAATGAAGGAGCCGTGTGGGAGTGGATCAAACAGAAAAGTGTTGAATTATATGGATTAGAGCCAAACCGAGGACTTCCCTACCTCAACGCCTACCTCGCGGTTTTACATGTTAAGAAACTCTTGAGTATTTCCACTACCGAGCCCATCGATTTGATCGATTTGGAGAGGGAGATTTCATGTCCCCTTGTCGTATCGTTAGACAACGGAAGCGAAATGAATGTTCTCATAAAAGGAAGCGCCGACCGAATAGAAAAACTGGGAGATTCGATACGCATTATCGACTACAAAACCACGGCGTCAGATAAAACCATGAATATTAAACAATGGTCGGACATTCTACTACCCAAAAACCGCTATGCCCTCCAATTGGCTATTTACGCTTTGTGCATTTCTAAGATGTACCCCCAATACCGCGGCAAAATCAAGTCTGAGCTATGGTTTAGCACCGATGGAACGAGCAGCGATCTCAAAATAGAACAAGTGGGGGTTAACTACTCGATCGACGACCTGGATCAGATTGAATCCCTTATTCTCTCGGTCATCAAAGAGGTCCTGAGCTCAGGGGCCACATTCGAACACCATTCCAAATCCGAATACTGCCTTTTTTGCGAATAATGGCCTCTAATGTACTTTTTGCGATGCATGGAGAAAACGCATGAGTGGAAGAAAACCAGCTGCCTCGATGGAGGCGATGTGAGCACTGCGCAGTTGCACACTAATGCAGCATATAGAATGGATAAAAGATTTCGTTCTGCAAAAGATCGCCCAGTTCAAAAATGGGCTCCACCCACATTGGCGATTGAACCGGGTTAGTGGCAACCCTTTTCAACGGGTCTGCAAGACGGTGCGAAGAAACCATACTCAAGCATCATAAAAATCTGGTATGCTGGAGGCAAACGAATTTGACTAACTGGAGCTTATCGTTCTAAACCAAAGGTTAATCTTGCGTGACTCGGAGCGCTTGAGGGAGCATTT
Source organism: Luteibaculaceae bacterium (assembly GCA_036275295.1). Lineage (GTDB taxonomy): Bacteria > Bacteroidota > Bacteroidia > Flavobacteriales_D > Luteibaculaceae > DASUEB01. Next base: position 48,175 of record DASUEB010000183.1, read on the forward strand.
CGGCTTGGCGTTTTTTTTCGATCGCGGGGAATAATGAGTGCTTTTGGGCGATCGCAAACGCCAACAGGTCTCGGCCGGAAAACGAACCGAATGCCCCTACAGGCCATGAAATTATTCTACAGTAGGGGTGAGTTTATAGCCTACCCCTCGAACAGAGTGGAAATAGACGGGGTCTTTCGGGTTGTGCTCAAACAATTTGCGAAAGTTGAGGATGTAATTATCGATGGAGCGAGTGCTTGGATACACATCATAACCCCAGACGGTCTCTAGAATCAATTCCCGGGAAACCACTTCGTTTTGTTTATCGAATAGCAACTTGAGCAACATCATTTCTCGCTTGCTCAGAGGATGCTGATGGCCGTTTCGGTCGGTGACTTGATAGGCATTCATATCCACTTGACACCCACCAATCACAAAGACATCGTTCACGGCCGGTGTAGCGGTTTCTTTACTGCGCTTTAATAAACCCTCTACGCGAAGCAGGAGTTCCTCGAGGTTGAAGGGTTTCCCGAGGTAGTCGTCCGCTCCTGTGCGCAGTCCCTGAACTCTGTCGCTCACCGCATTCTTGGCTGTAAGCATCAGGATGGGGGTATGTGTATTTTCCAATCGAATGGTTTGACAGACCGTCAGTCCATCCATTTCGGGGAGCATCCAATCCAAAACAACCAGATCAACACGTTCGTTGTGAAACCGCTGAATGGCTTCCTTCCCTGTTTTAGCCCATGTAACCCGATAACCTTCGAGTTCAAGATTCATACGCAGTCCGTCGGCCAAACTCTCTTCATCTTCAACCAGCAGTATTTTAATCATAGCATTCGTAGAATTGGAATACAATTTTAAACAAATAAAAAGGTCGAGCGCCAAAACCAAGGCAACCCGAACCGCGTAATAAAGTCTTAACTTGCAAACGTTTTTGAAAAGTTCCGTCTAAAACCTATGAAAAAGAGTTTACTAGGACTTATTTGTCTACTTGGCCTGTCGGCCGCAAAAGCCCAGCACGCACCCTGTGCATTCGATGAGAGGCACAACTACATGCTGCAGCACGACGCTGATTATCGCAAAGCGGTTGAGCTCAACGAAGCCGAAATTCAGCGCATCATTGCTGAGCGAAACAAATTGGGCGGCCAGAAAGCAGAACCTGGCGTGGTGACCATTCCCATCGTTTTCCATGTGATTCACAAAGGTGAGCCTGTAGGTACTGGAACCAACATATCTGACGCCCAGTTGCAGAGCGCCATCGATGGCATGAACATTCAGTACCGCAACAAATATGCCGATGGAACCATTTATGACCCGGCAGGTGTTGACGTTAAAATGGAGTTCTGTTTGGCGCAAAAAGATCCCAACGGGCAGCCTACAACCGGTATCAACCGCGTTGACGGTCGTTCGGTAGCCAACTATGACACAAAAGGCATTGTTAATGATGGAGGTGGAGGTTCTGGTGTGCCCGACAACGAAACAGCTGTAAAGGCTCTTTCTCGTTGGGACAACCGCAAATACTACAACGTATGGGTTGTTGCGGCCATCAACGGGGAGAATCCAACGGGTGGTGGAACTCAAGGTTATGCTTACTTTCCAGGAGCCGGTGCCACGGTTGATGGAACGGTTGTTCTTTACAATGCAACCGGATTCTGCCCATCGGGCTCTTGCCCCGGATTTAACCTAAAAGCCTCTGCTCGTGACAACGGAACCATGGTGCACGAAATTGGCCACGCTTTCAGTTTGTACCACACTTTTCAAGGTGGTTCGGACCGAGAGCCAGGCACTTGTCCTCCTGCTGAAACCGATTGCAACATGCAAGGTGACCGCGTTTGTGATACAGAGCGCCATATTGGAAACCTGGGAGACTGCAAAGCCGTAGGAGCAACAAACTCCTGTACAGGAGGTAATTACAACGCAGGACTCGCCAAGAACTACATGAATTACACCAACTGCACCCCATTAATTTTCACTCCTGGGCAGCGAGATAGGATCCAATCCACCTTTGCTGTTGGGGCCGGTAGATACAGCTTAACCCAAAGCGATGGTTGCGACCCTGTTCTTCCGTATGATATTGCCTTAATTAGCATAAGCCAGCCCAAAGGATTTTACTGTGACCCGAATGTAGGCGGCAAAATTGTAATAAAGAACACAGGCCAAAACGTCATAACGTCCTTTGAAATTAATATCATAGTTGACGGGACATTGATCGGGACCTACAACTGGATTGGTAGCCTAGCTAATAACAAATCAGCGGAAGTAAATATCACTGCTTACCCCATCCTCCCTGGAAGTCACACTTATAGGTTGGAAGTTGTTCCCGGTTCAATAAACAACAACAATCAACTTGATGGCCTGGCTTCTAACAATACATTAAGTTCTGACTTTGAAGTAATCGGCGACGGAGTTAAATTAAAAGTCGAGGCTACTAACTACGCGGGGGGAGATAAACTTGTTGTTTACAGGGCTGGTACCAACAATGTTGTTTCAACAATCACACTTCCCGATAACACAGCTCTTTCGGATACCTTTAAAGTCGATTTATGCCTTCCGAAGGCTTGTTACGACTTCGAATTTACGGATCTGAATTACCAGCCATTAAACTTCCCCGATGGTGAGCGAGTGGTTCCTGATATTACTATTAAAGACGACCGCGGATTCACCGTAGCCAATGGTATCATCAAGAAAAACGCCACTGCTGGAAATGAGATAGGTATTCCCCGCGTTGAAAAAGTAACCAACATATGTGTACCTTACAATCCCGGTTTCCTGGATGTTGACTTTGTGGCCGATAAATTTGTTGTGGTAGAAGGAACCAGCATTCAGTTTACGGATCTCTCAACGGTAAGTGCAGGTGCACCTGCCGGTACTGCAGGCGCCAACAGCTGGGCATGGAACTTTGGCGACGGCGGAAATGCCAGCGTTAAAAATCCAATCTACCAGTTTAACACAGCAGGTGTTTACACTGTTGAACTCACTGCCAATAACGGTATTGCCCCAATAACTTCCTCGAAAAAACACTACATCCGAGTAATTCCAGCCCTTACCGGTTGCGACAAAATGGATAACCTCATCACAGGCGAGGCCCCTAACTTCCTGTCGCAAGTGAATGGTGCACCCGGTTACTTCCCCGGACCTAATGCAGCTGCACCACTGGTATACGCCGAGCAATTCCTTGCCCCGTCTGCCAGCTTGTTACAATCTATCGAACTCTACGCAGCGCGTATTTTACCGATGACGGCCAATCCTGAGGCTCAAGTAACCGTTTACGGCAATTCAGCAGGAAAACCCGGCGCCGTAATGTACACCTTTAACGTACCGTTCTCTTCACTAGTGGAAGGCAATTATCAGAAAATCGATTTACCCACTCCAGTGGCTGTAACCGACTTCTTCTATGTGGGGGTTACCATGAACACTACTCAAGGCGATACCCTGGTACTGGGTGCAGCCCCTTACCGCGGTGCAAACGATTTCAGCAACACTTCTTTTGCGCTGGTAAACTCAGTGTGGACACCGGTAACATCTGCCTTCACCGGATCAAGTGCCACGTCTCTTGCCATCCGCGCTACGCTGGCTTTCATCCCGAAAGCAAAATTCGATAGCGATGTGGTTCAAACGTGCGTGGGTAAAACCATCAATTACGACGCAACACAAACCACTAATGCCAACAACATCGAATGGACTTTTGAAGGAGGAAACCCTACTACGTCGACAGCTACTAAACCTGTTGTTACTTATAATACTCAAGGACCGAAAACGGTTCGCCTGGTGGCCTTTGGAGGTTGTGCGAACAGCGATACGCTCATAAAGACTATCAACATTGCGCCTCCTCCTTCACTAGAGATTGAAGTAATCGATGAGGTTTGTATGGGCAAAAACGGAGAAGCCAAAGCTCTTCCCGCTGGTGGTTCTGGAAGTTACACCTTCAACTGGAACACTACTCCTGCTCAAACCAGTAGTATTGCTACAGGTCTATCAGCCGGTTCTTATATCTGTACCATGACCGATTTGAAGTGCGGTACCGTTACAAAATCAGCTAGCATCGCTAACCTGACCAAACTACCAGACTTCACCGTTGATCAAACCAATACAACTTGCGGACAAAACAACGGTACCGCCAAAGCAAACCCTGTGGGTGGGACTGGAACTTATACATACCAATGGACTAAAACGGGTGATGCTGCGTTCAGCCAAACCGGACGAACAGCGGTTAACTTATCGCCTGGAACGTATACCGTGGAAGTTCGCGACGGATCTTGTAATCCAAACAGCAAAACCATTACTATCCTCTCCTCTGCTGGCGTTACCGGCGATGTACAAATGTCATCAACCAGCGCTTGTCAGGGTCAAACGGTAACCCTAACCGCAAACGGAGGTACCAATTATGTTTGGAACGATGGTATAAGCGATATTGCATTCGTTGAATCCATTACCGTTACGCCATCGAGCACAACGGATTACAGTGTGCGAATTGCGAACAACGAAGGTTGTGCCATCACCCTGAGCCGCAGAATTGTAGTAACTCAATCGCCCACCGCCATTGCCAGATCGAGCAATAGCAACGGATCGGCCTACAACGATAACTCTACCGTAGATATTCGCGAAGGTGGATTTGCCTTCTTCTCAAGCTCAGGGTCATTGGGTAATACCTTCACCTGGTTCTTTGGTGACGGCGATTCATCTGACGTGAAAAACCCCTTCCATCAATATACCGCTACCGGTTTGTACGAGGTTGTGCTCAGGGTAAAAATTGGAGACTGTGAATCATTCGACACCACCTATGTTGCCGTAGTGAATTCGGTTGGCATCAATGAAGTAAGTGCCAAGAACATCGCCATATACCCCAACCCCAGCAGTGGCCTATTTACCATCGATAACAAAGGGAACGACAAAATCACCGCTATCGAGGTATTTGACCTGGTTGGAAAATCGGTGCTTCGCATCAAACAATTCAATGGATCAACCCTCGATTTGTCGGATATGCCATCGGGATCTTACACCCTCCAAATACAAACGGAACAATCTACCCAAAGCCTAGTGCTTAAGGTCATCAAATAAGACATAAACACATTTTAACAGAGGCCGGTATTCCCGGCCTTTGTTTTTAACGTACATTTGTATATACAAATATTAAAAAGGAAAATATCGTGCGTATTGAAGATGAAATAAAACAGAAACAGTTTAAGTCAGAATACGAGAAATTGCTGATCAACCTGATTTTTACATCTAACTGGCTTAGTGTTCTTCAGCAGCGCTTTTTCAAGAGCTTCGGTATAACCCCACAACAGTACAACGTGTTGCGCATTTTGCGCGGCCAAAATCCGAAACCCGCCTCGGTTGGAATGGTACAGGAACGCATGCTCGATAAAAGCAGCAACATAACCCGTTTGGTTGACAAGCTCATCGAAAAGAACCTGGTAACCCGTTGTGAAAATCCTGAAAATCGGCGTATGCAAGAACTTAGAATTACGGAAAAAGGTTTGTTGTTCTTAGAAGAAATCTCAAGTAATGCCAACAACGGACTAGAACCTTTCCAGAAATTGAACCTTGAGGAGGCCCAATTGTTTAATGATATGTTGGATCGAATCAGAGGTTAAAATTTGTTACAATATTTGTAGATACATATTTTGTTATTACTTTTATACCACAAATAACACGAAACATGAAAACTTGGAATTTAGACCCCACCCACTCAGAACTTCAATTCAAGGTAAAACACCTTGTAATCAGTACCGTAACCGGGACCTTTAAAAGTTTTAACGCCAGCGCTACCACCGATGGTGACGGATTTGAAGGCGCTAAAATTACCTTCTCGGCCGACATCGACAGCATTGACACAGGGGTTGAGCAACGCGACGGACACCTTAAGAGCGCTGACTTTTTTGATGCTGCCGCATTTCCTAAGTTGAGTTTTGAAGGCACTCACCAAGGGGGTAAGCTAAGCGGGCAATTAACCCTTAAAGGTGTTTCAAAACCCGTTTCGCTAGATGTTGACTTTGGAGGAACTTCGGTGGACTTCTACGGCAACACCAAGGCTGGATTTGAAGTCACCGGTAAAATTAGCCGCAAGGAGTTTGGATTGACTTGGGATGCCGTTACAGAAGCAGGTGCCATTGTTGTGTCAGACGAAGTAAAACTCGTTGCCAACATTCAATTGCAATTGGCTAACTAAATTTGCCACATGGAAATTTTACAACTATCTCCGGCGATCGCAAATCGCCGGAGTTTACGCGCTTACGACCCCAGTCGATCGGTCTCTCAAGAACATCTCGATTTGTTATTTGAAGCGGCACGATGGGCCCCCAGTGCTTTTAACGAACAACCGTGGCGGTTTGTTTACGCCCACCGCGGAGATGAAGCCTTCGATCGATTGTTGTCGTGCCTTGCCCCGAGCAACGCCCTTTGGGCGCGTAATGCATCTGTATTGCTATTGGTTATAGGCAAGAAAAATTCGAGTCACAACGGAAACTACAATCGCCACTACAGTCACGATGTTGGTCTCGCCATGGGCTTGTTGAGCGTTCAGGCTACAGAACTTGGTCTGAATCTGCATCAAATGGGAGGTTACGACGCCCCCAAAGTGGAGGAGCTTTTCCAAATTCCTGACGAATTTGAAACCATTAGCATAACCTCGGTGGGATATGCCGGTAACCCGGATGGACTGCCCGAAACACTTCAAGTCAAAGAAACGGCTCCAAGAAGTCGTAAATCAATTGACGAGATTGCCTTCGAAAACCATTTTCGGGTTTAAGTTTGCAAAAACTAGCTCATGATCCCAGCACACCTCGATTTAAAGCTCATCAACAGTTTCAACAAGGACACCTTGATGGAAACGCTTGGAATTGAATTCACAGCATTTGGATCCGATTTTCTCGAGGCTACCATGCCCGTTGGCAAGCACAACCATCAGCCCATGGGTTTGCTTCACGGCGGGGCCAGTATTGCGCTTGCCGAATCTATTGGCAGCTTGGGTTCCGCCCTTATGGTAGACATCAAAAAGTATGCCGTAGTAGGACTCAATATGCAGGCCAATCATCTCAAAAGCGTGCGAAGTGGCCTAGTAACTGGAAGGGGTGAACTCATTCACAAAGGAAGAAGCACACACATCTGGGATATCACCATAAGAGACTCCGAGGGAAACACCATTTCGTTATGTCGGTTTACCAACTTTATTAAGTCTATCGAACCATGAATCACAGGCTGAGCTGCCTCATCAAGTTACCTCATGAGGTACATGTTCGCAGCTACAGTGGGGATGGCATCCTGGTTGACAACAGCAACTGTAAAGGCCAGCGCGGACTCTTACTCAATCCATTCGCCTCACAGGATTCGTGGTGGCTCGATGCCGAACCCATCTTCAACCCTATTGACGACATTACTTTTCCGTTCTCACTCGAAAGTACACCAGCCGATCCTACCCTCTCTTTCACGGAATATAACGAACTTTTTAATAAAGCCCAACAGGCCATTATTCAAGGGCAATTTGAGAAACTGGTTCTATCGAGAATCATCTATCACCCGAGACAAAATGATGTCCTTCAATCCTTTAAGACTCTTTGCTCGACGTACCCAAGAGCCACAGTCTATCTGCTAAACAGTTCCGTTTTTGGAGTGTGGATTGGAGCAACTCCTGAGGTGTTGATGTCAGGCAACAGATCGGAGCAATTCTGCCATGCACTAGCAGGGACGCGTTGGAAAAACGAGGAGATGCCATGGGGTGAAAAAGAATTGCGAGAGCAGCGGCTGGTGGCTGAGTATATTGAATCCGTTATTCAATCGAGTTCTATAAAGTTCGCAAAAAGCGCCTTGGAATCCACCAGCCAAGGGCACCTTCAGCACCTCTTGACCACCTATGTTACGCATGCTTCACTCGATGAAGCTCTCGCGCTAGCCTTCTCGCTTCACCCCACCCCGGCCGTGAGCGGGTTGCCCAAACAGCGTTCTGTGGATTGGCTTTTGAATCATGAATCACACAACAGAGAACTATACACCGGCATCATTGGAATAGTCGATAGCGATTTTCTTCACCTCAACGTGAACTTGCGTTGTGCGAAGCTCCTCGAAAGCGCGGTGAAATGTTATGTCGGCGGAGGTGTAACGTCAGAATCCATTTGCGAAACCGAATTCCAAGAAACGGAGCAAAAAAGCATGGTGATTGCCGCTGCCTTCCGTCGCGAGCGACATTAAATCGGCAAGGGTGCTTTAGCTCTCTTGAGGAATGGTTACAAATTCTAAATACCCAAACCTGCTGTTCGGCCAAATCACCGCTGCTAAAACCGACGGACTGCGCTGTGAATACCACAAAAATATTAACTGGTTCACACGGTGTTTGTGAATCAGACGAATGAAAATTGGCTTATTTTGCTTTCATTTTGTGAATACAAACAACCCCGATATCATTACTGCGATCGACACCCTGTACCAATGTGGGGTCAGGCACTTTGTTTTTTCGCCAGGATCGCGGAATGCACCCATATTGCGCGCCATTCGTCAACACGCCGACGCACAAATCTATCCAATTGTCGATGAGCGATCGGCGGCATTCTTCGGATTGGGAATTTCTCAATATCACGGCAAGCCAGCGGTGCTCATTTGCACTTCAGGCTCGGCGCTGCTGAATTATGGACCTGCCCTTGCCGAGGCCTTCTATCAGGGAATTTCGTTGATTGCATTGTCGGCAGATCGCCCAAAAGCATGGATTGATCAAGCAGATGGCCAAGCTATCAGGCAGGACCAGCTTTTTGCCTCGCACACCAAATACAGCAAATCGCTCATGAAATCGGGCGGTGATCCAGAGGTATTGTGGTATAATCAGCGAACGGTAAATGAAGCCGTTGAAGCATCAACTGAGGGTAAGGCAGGGCCTGTTCACCTCAACATTCCATTGAGCGAGCCACTTTATCAATTCGAACCCTCGGCAGTTCGCCAAACCCGGACATTTCAGAGCATTAATGGCTCTGGCGCCTCCCTCCCCGAGATTCCTCGGAACTTACTGGAGAGTCAGCGCATCCTGATTCTAGTGGGTCAATTGCCTAAAAACGAGCTGATCAACCGTGTTTTAGGCGATTTATCGCTGCTTCCTCAGGCTGTAATCTTAACCGAAACCACGTCTAACGTTTTCATATCGCGCGATGTTTCGCAGATTGACAATGTGCTCAACCTGATCCCGCGGGATGCACAAACCTACCAACCTGAAATTCTGATCACCCTCGGGGGCATGGTGGTGAGCAAGAAAATTAAGCAGTATTTGCGCAAAACCCGCGATCTGTTTCACCTTCACATCGGTTCCGAACTCATTCCGCCTGATACCTATCAGGCCTTGCAAATGCATTACCGAACGGATATCTACACCGGTTTATCGCACCTGCGGAACCAATTAAAACCTACACCCAGCGACTTTGGTCAGCAATGGCTATCGCTGCAAGAACGAGTGAATTTGCGGCGCGCGAAGTTTCAGGAAAACGTGGGTTGGTCTGATTTTGCCGTTTACGCGCAGCTGTTGCCTTGGTTACCTGTCAATACACATCTTCAACTGGGCAACAGCTCGGTCATTCGGTACGCGCAGCTATTCGAAAAAAGAAAAGACATCACGTACTTCGCCAACAGGGGGGTAAGCGGAATTGATGGATGCACCAGCACAGCCGTTGGGTATGCCAGTCAAAACAAGCAATCGACGGTTTTGATTAGTGGGGATCTATCGTTTTTATACGATGCCAACGGATTGTGGAATGCTTTTGTGCCGAATAATTTTGTGGCCTTTGTGATCAACAATGGCGGTGGCAATATATTTCGGATTATCGATGGTCCAACCGAAATGGAGGAACTGGAAACCTACATTGAATCACACCATCAAATGAGCGTAGAACCTATAGCCCACCTGCACGGCTTTGCGTATTTTAGCGCCAAAGGACCTGTTGAATTGCGCAACATTTTGAACCAATTGCGCAACCAAGCGGTCAAGACAATTGTTGAAATTTTTACCGATCATTTAAAAAATCCAATAGAATTAAACGCTTACTGGGAATTCCTTAAACAATAAACCACCATGAGAAACTGGACAAACATAAAAACGTACACCGACATTAAATTTGAGTTCTTTGAGGGCATTGCCAAGATTACCATCAACCGACCCGAAGTGTACAACGCATTTAGGCCCGAGACCAATATGGAAATGTTGGATGCAATGGATATCTGCCGTGAGCGTCAGGACATTCGTGTGGTTGTATTGACTGGTATTGGCGACAAAGCATTTTGCAGCGGCGGCGACCAGAACGTTAAAGGCGTTGGTGGATATGTTGGACAAGATGGTGTACCTCGATTAAACGTACTGGACTTGCACAAAAAAATTCGCTCCCTGCCCAAACCGGTGATTGCCATGGTAAACGGTTATGCCATTGGCGGGGGACATGTTTTACACGTGGTATGCGATTTGACCATTGCCAGTGACAACGCCCGTTTTGGACAAACGGGTCCCAAGGTAGGTAGTTTCGATGCCGGTTTTGGCAGCAGCTACTTAGCGCGTCACGTAGGTCAGAAAAAAGCCAGAGAAATTTGGTTTTTATGCAATCAATATACCGCCCAGGAAGCGGAGCAAATGGGTTTGGTCAACAAAGTAGTACCCTTAGCCCAATTGGAGGATGTAACGGTAGAGTGGTGCAAAACCATCATGAAGCGCAGTCCATTGGCCCTGCGCATGATCAAAAGAGGTTTAAACGCTGAGCTCGACGGGCAGGCGGGCATCATGGAATTTGCGGGCGACGCAACCCTGATGTATTACCTTATGGAAGAGGCTCAAGAGGGCAAAAACGCCTTCCTTGAAAAACGCGATCCCGATTTCTCTAAATACCCACTTTTCCCGTAACGATGGGAAATCCTTGGATAAAAGCAGCCCGTCTGCGCACCCTTCCGCTGGCTTTATCTGGCATTATTGCCGGTAGTTTGATGGCTTGGCACACCCGTTTTTCATGGCTGATCTTCGGATTAACCATCGCCACAGCTATTCTGCTTCAGGTGGTCAGCAACTACGCCAACGACTTGGGCGATTTTACCAAGGGCACAGATACTGCCGACCGCAAAGGAGAGGCGCGTATGCTGGCCAGCGGAGCCATCCAACCTCGCCAAATGAAAATCGCTCTGGTAGTACTGGTCTTGCTAACTTTTTTATCCGGATGCGCTTTGTTACTCAGCGCCAAGCTGACCACCCAACAATACCTCTCGATGTTGTTTTTGGGCATCGCTTCGATTGGGGCCGCACTAGGCTATACCCTCGGCAAAAAGGCCTATGGCTACCACGGATTAGGTGATCTTGCTGTCTTGATTTTCTTCGGATGGGTGTCGGTACTGGGCTCTTATTTCCTTCAAACCGGCAACTTCCATTGGTCGGCTATCTTGCCCGCCACAGCGATTGGTTTGTTGGCCGTGGCGGTATTGAATCTCAACAACATGCGGGATGCCAGAGGTGATGAAAAAAACAACAAAAAAACCCTCGTGGTACAAATGGGAATGAGAAATGCCAAGTTTTATCACACCGTTTTGCTGGCGACTCCTATCCTTTTGATCTTGTTGTACATTGCTCCGCAATACCACAGTGTTTATCAACTTACGTACTTGACTACCGCTCCAATTTTGGTTCAATTGGCTCGAACGGTACAGCGAAATCAAGAACCGGAGCTTTTGGATGGTGAGTTAAAAAAACAAGCCCTCACCAGTTTTGCTTTTGCGGTTTTATTTGGTCTGGGTCAAACCTTTTGACATGCTCAAACTCACCTACCACCCACATACCTCTGTTTTTAAGGAGCCCAGCGGAACATCTCGAGGGGTACTCCTTTCGAAGGAGAGCTGGATTGTCAATATCTGGGATGATGCCAACCCCGAATGCACCGGGGTTGGTGAAATTAGTTTGATTCCAGGTCTGAGCATCGAACATCCTGAGGAAGTGATGCAAGCCCTGTTGCAGTTGGAAAAGACCATTGATCAACCCGATATTTTAGACACGGTGATTCATCTGCCCGCGGTGCGCTTTGGCATTGAAACCGCCCTTATTGACCTCGAAAACGGCGGCAAACAACAATTGTTTCCAACCGATTTCACCCACGGAAAAAAACCCATACCGATCAATGGTTTAATTTGGATGGGCTCATACGATGAAATGAGACGCAGAATTACCGAAAAGATCGAATTGGGCTACACCTGCATCAAGATTAAAATCGGGGCCATTGATTTTGAAAAAGAACTGGAGTTGATCCGCATGATTCGATCTGAATTTGGACCCCGCGATATAGAAATTCGACTGGATGCCAACGGAGCATTTAGCGCCGCAGGAGCCCTGTCGAAGCTAGAGAAACTGGCTGTGCACAGCATTCACAGTGTAGAGCAGCCCATTAAACCCAACCAATGGACCGATATGGCTCATATATGTGCCTCGCACATCATTCCTATCGCATTAGATGAGGAGCTGATCGGCATACACCACCGAAGAGAACGAAAAAACATGCTCAACGAGATTAAACCACAGTACATTGTTCTGAAACCGAGTTTACTGGGTGGCTTTGAATCGTGTGATGAATGGATCGAATTGGCTCAGGCATCGGGTATCGGCTGGTGGGCCACTTCCGCCCTGGAGACCAATATTGGTTTGAATGCTATTGCACAATGGGTATCAACCAAAGAAATCCACATGCCTCAGGGGCTCGGCACCGGACAACTATTTACCAATAACTTTTTGTCGAATCTAGAAATCAAACGCGGTGAACTCTGGACCACTAGTCACTCACTGGCAGGATAAACCATCTATCCGAACCTTTCAGATCGATGTTCACCCTGTCGTGGAGCTCGACTTTACTCGCGCTGACCCAAACCACGATTACCTGCAACTACTCAACAGCGATCTGGACTGGCATCGGGAATTGGGCGGATTCCTGGATCAATGGTACCAGGCAATACCTGTTTTTTCGGCTCAAACATCGGGTAGCACGGGCCAGCCCAAAACCATTCACATCGAAAAAACGAAGGCGCTGCTCAGCGCACAGAAAACAGGGCGCTATTTTGGCATCCAAGCCCAATCGCTGCTGCTTCTCCCCATGCACCTCAAGTATATTGGGGCGCGGATGATGGTGATAAGGGCATTTTTACACCGGTGTAAAATATGGATTGTACCACCCAGTGCGCGTATCCCTAACCTGAATACTACCATCGACTTCGCGGCATGCGTGCCCATGCAATTGATTCGAACATTAGACGAGCACGAGACCCGAGCCGTAGAAAACATTCACAAACTCTTGCTGGGTGGCGAGGCTGTATCGCAAGGACTATCTGAACGCGTTCAATTTTTAGCAACGGAAATTTACAGTTCCTACGGGATGACCGAAACCATCAGCCACTGTGCCATTCGACCGGTAAACGGACCGAGTGCCAGCGAATATTACGAACCTTTGGAGGGTTTTGATATTTTTCCAGATGCCGAACATCGCATTTGCATTCGCTGCCCGGAAATGTTCGAAGACGTGGTTCGTTCAAACGATATTGGCGCTTGGAATGGAGAGCGCTTTGTGGTAAAAGGCCGCACCGATAACGCAATCAATTCTGGCGGTGTCAAGGTACATCCCGAAGAGGTAGAGCGTAAACTCGCGCCTTATATTCAAGAAGCGTTTTCCGTTTTGGGACTACCCGACGCGGTGCTTGGCGAGAGAGTGGTATTGGTTATAGAGGGTAAAACCCTCTACCATGATGTAAATCGCCCCTCTTTTGAGGAACTGGATCGATACGAAAGACCCAAGTCGATTTACTACCTCGATCAACTACCTCGATTGGAAAACGGGAAAATCGACCGCTTAGGGCTTAAAAAACGAATCGAAGAATCTCACAAGAGCTGACCGTTTGCGTATTGCCGCCATTTTTCAAGCACCATCTGCATGTCGTTGGGCAGTTCACTGCTGTACTGCATCCACTGACCTGTAGCGGGATGGGTGAATTCAAGGGTACGGGCATGCAATGCTTGGCGAGGAATCATGGCGAAACAATTTTCAACAAACTGCTTGTATTTGCTGAACGTAGTGCCGTAAAGAATTCGATTACCGCCGTATTCCGGATCATTAAACAACGGATGTTTGATGGATTGAAAATGAACGCGAATCTGGTGTGTGCGGCCGGTTTCCAACTTGCACTCCACCAAGGTAACATAACCAAATCGCTCCAGCACCTTGTAGCGGGTCAGGGCGTACTTGCCTTCGTCCTCTTTCTGATAAACGGCCATTACCTTGCGGTCCTTGGTTGATCTATTGAGATATCCTTCGATATACCCTTCATCTTCCTCTATGTTGCCCCATACCAGTGCGTTGTAGCGCCTGTCGATTGTTCTCTCGAAAAACTGACGGGAGAGGTGCGTCAATGCATCTTCTGTTTTGGCGATGACCATGATGCCAGAAGTGAGTTTGTCTAGCCGGTGAACCAAACCTGGTCTGGGAAAAGGCTCACCTGCTGGCATGGGAAGTTGATTGAAATGATAGACCAACCCATTCACCAGTGTTCCGGTGTAATTTCCATAACCCGGATGTACCACCAAGCCCGCTTGTTTGTTGAGAATCAAATAGGTATCGTCCTCATACACGATGTTTAGCGGAATATCCTGGGGAATAAGCTCAATTTCGCGGATAGGCTGGGGCAGTACGATCGAAATTTCATCGAAGGGTTTTACCTTGTAATTGGGTTTAACCGGATTCCCGTTTACGCGGATATTACCGTGATGCGCCGCCATTTGGATTTTGTTCCGACTGGTATTGCCCACTCGGTCCATCAAGAACTTGTCAATGCGCAAAAGCGCTTGCCCTTTGTCGGCTACTATTCGGTAGTGCTCATAGAGGTCTTCGCTGTCGGCGTCGTCGGCTGATGCAAGTAGGGGCGCTTCGCTCATTCGAATACCTCTTCCTGCGGTTCAACGGCCTCCACTGGAATTGAGCTAGAATCAACGGGTATTTGACCTCCCGAGCCAATGGTAAGGGTGATGGTTTCTCCCTTGGCAATTTCAACCCCTGCAACGATGGCTTTACCCCTGTAGGTTTGAGCCAGCACACAGTCGGTACAAATATCGGGTTGATACACTGTTTCATACTTTAATCCCAACGCCTCAAGGGTGGCCACCGCCTGTCGAAGTGATTTATTGACCAGCTCGGGCATTTCAACCTTGGGTTTATTGCTCGCATTGATGGTCAAATAAATGGTGCGACCATCTTTTACAAAATCATTCGCTTCGGGCAGTTGACTTACCACAGCCCCTTTGGCCATATTTTCTTGAAAAACACTGTCAATGATTACAAAATTGAGGTCGGCTTCATCGAGTATTTGCTCCACCTCGGCCATTTGCTTGCCTACCAAAACGGGGACCTTAACCTTGACCCCGTGATGCGTAATAGCCGATAAATATTTGAATGACAAAATACTTACCACCAAAACAATCACCACGGCCACCGCCAAGTTGGCTGCAAATGCCTTGGTTTTAAAAAAATCAATCCAGTCTTTCATGCGAGCAAATATGAGCAAAGATAAAATGAAACTACATGAAAATTTTAATTGTCCGAATTGTCAATGCGCGCCTTTCTATACATTTGACCATCATGAAAAAAACCATCGCCATCGTTACCGGAGGATACAGTGGAGAATCTGTTATCTCTTACAAAACGGCTGAGACCGCGCTTAAACATATGGACAGCGATCTATTTGACGCCTATTTGGTAGACATTCGGAAAGATGGGTGGTTCGTGGTTGTGCAAGGCGAAGAGTTTCCTGTTGATAAAAACGACTTTTCGGCGCTGGTAAGCGGGCGGAGATTGAAATTTGATTTTGCCTACTTTGCCTTACACGGAACGCCGGGTGAGGATGGAAAACTACAGGGTTATTTCGACATGGTTCAAATTCCCTATAACACCGGCAACACGCTCAATTTATCGGTTACTTTCAACAAAAAATTTACCACCTCGGTACTTCAAAGCCTGGGCTTTCAGGTAGCCAAATCCCTGCTGGCACATCAGTCGCAATCTAGCCAATTAGCCAGCGAGATTGAAGCAAAATTGCGCTATCCGCTTTTTGTCAAACCCAACAATGGGGGCTCAAGTATTGGAATTAGCAAGGTGTATCAGTCGAGCGAATTGGCGGCGGCTTTGCAAGCGGCCTTTGCGCAAGACCCCGAAATCATCGTTGAAGAATATATCGAAGGTCGAGAGTTTACGTGCGGGGTAGGATATATAGACGGAGCCGTGCGCGCTCTGCCCATTACTGAAATTGTAAGTCACAACGACTTCTTCGATTACCAGGCCAAATATGAAGGTGCCTCAGAAGAAATTACTCCCGCTCCCCTGCCCGATTCGCTAACCACTCACATTCAGCAGACGGTGGTTGAAATCTATCAGGCCCTTTCGTGCAAAGGCATCGTGCGTATTGACTTCATCCTCAATCGCGAGCAACCCTATGTGATTGAGATCAATACCATCCCTGGCATGTCCTCGGCCAGCATCATTCCGCAACAGCTTCAGGTAGCAGGATACGATCTAAAGAGCGTCATTACCGCTCAGATATCACACTACCTCAACGCAAAGAGGTAATCTGCCGCGGAGAGCTAAAGTCGGTTCTGTCTATTGGCGCTTTTTACCTGTTGCATCAAGCAAAGAATTACTCTTTTTTGGGCCACATCAATCAAGTGTGCATCGCAAAGACGGACTTAGCGGGCCTTTAAAAAGCGAAGCAAACCCTCAACAGCATGCGCTCGGTGACTTATTGTATTTTTCACATCGGCACCGAGTTCTGCAAACGATTGATCGTAGCCAAGTGGAACAAAAACAGGATCATAACCAAAACCCTGATTTCCCTTGGGCTCGCGAGTAATCACTCCATCGACTTTGCCTTCAAAAAGATAGGGTAAACCGTCGCTAATGAGCATCAAGCTGCAAACAAATCGGGCGCTTCTGTCATCCTTGCCCTCTAACTCGGTCAGCAACTTCGCCACGTTGTCGGTATCAGAGGCTTTTGGTCCGGCGTATCTGGCCGAGAACACTCCGGGAGCCCCATCGAGGGCGTCAACCTCTAGTCCGCTGTCATCGGCCAAACAATCTGCGCCGCTGATTTCAAAAACAGCCTGTGCTTTTAGCAAGGCATTTCCTCTAAATGTGTCGGCCGTCTCATCTACTTCCAGATGAATACCGGCGTCGCGCATGGAAATACACGCGTAGTAATCGGCCAGTAAGTCTCTGATCTCTTCCACTTTGTGTTTATTGTTGCTTGCGATTATCAAGGTTGGTTTATTCATTGTGATACGGTTCATTTTTTAGGATGGTGAAGGCTCGGTAGACTTGCTCGATCAAAAACAGGCGCACCATTTGATGAGAAAAGGTCAAATTCGATAGCGACCATTGAAAATTGGATCGCTGGTAGATAGCCTCATCGAAACCAAAGGCCCCTCCCACCAGGAAGACCAAGTTTTTTGGACCCTGATTCATGAATTTTTGAAGCTGGGCAGCCCATTGAACCGAGCTGAACGACTTCCCTCTTTCATCGAGCAGGATAAGAAAATCCTCAGGTTTAATGTGTTTGAGGATGGCCTGAGCCTCTGAGCGTTTTAAGGCGCTTGGATCAAGCGAGGCATTTCGCTTTTCGTCGGGGATGACAAGGACTTCTGTGCGGTTGTATTTACCGATGCGTTTCACAAACTCCTCACAGCCCTGTTCGATGAAGGCCTGAAAGGTTTTACCAACAAAAACGAATTTGATTGTCATGAGCGAACAAAGGTCTTTATTTTTGTTTACTTTTCAGCACCGAGTAGACTTTCTCTGGTTCGGGAACAGTTTGGAACTGTTTTTGCAGTAGAAATCACAGATGACCAAAAAAACAACAGCTATGAAGCGGATTCTTTTTATCGTTTTGGTGTCACTGATGGCCTCGAAAACTTGGGCGCAACAGGCCGATGTAGAGCGCATCAATGCCGCATTATCGACGGGTAATGCTGCGAAGTTATACACGTCTTTCCTGCCTAACATTGACCTTACCATCGATGAGGTCGACAACCTGTTCAGTAAAGAGCAAGCGGCACAAGTGTTGCGCAGGTTTTTCGAACAGCATGCAGCCATTAAATTCAATGTGCAACACGAAGGGACTTCCCGAAGCAACGATATCTACAAGATAGGTACTCTCGAAACCAAGTCGGGCACCTACCGGGTAACGTATTTTCTCAAAAAAGAAGGATCCGCATACCTCATTAAAGAATTAAGATTAGAACGCTAATCTGAACCGAACTGACATGACCTCTGAAGAAATTCAACCCTTGATCGACAGGGCCTTGGCCGAGGACATAGGCCCGGGCGATTACACTGCTTTGGCTTGTGTGCCGGACACCGCCGTGAATCAAGCCCATATTATTGCCAAAGAAAATGGCATCATTGCAGGAGTTCAAATTGCAGCTTCTGTATTTAGAACCTTAGATCCAGCCATCGAAGTTCAACTGCTAAAAAAAGATGGAGACCCCATCCAAAAGGGAGAACAAGCGCTTATCATCCGAGGTTCCTCTCGAACCATTCTCTCGGGCGAACGGGTGGCGCTTAATTTCATGCAACGACTCAGTGGAATCGCCACCGTGGCGAACGATTTAAGCAAGTTGGTAAAGCCTTACGGTTGTAGAATTCTAGACACCCGAAAGACCACACCGGGGCTGAGAAAATTGGAAAAATGGGCTGTTGCCGTTGGTGGAGGCACCAATCACCGCATGGGATTATACGATATGATGATGATCAAAGAGAATCACAGCGACTTTGCAGGCGGCCTGAAAAATGCCATTTCCCAAGCCAACGCATACATTGATGCTGAAAAACTTTCGATCAAAATTGAGGTAGAAGCCAGAAACCTAAAAGAATTGGACGAAATATTGTCTATCGGGGGAGTATTTCGGATTATGTTAGACAATTTCTCTATTGCTGACCTACAAACAGCCGTGGAGCGAATTGGCAGGCGCTACGAAACCGAAGCCTCTGGAGGTATAACCCGCGCGAATATCGAGGAATATGCCAAAACAGGGGTAGATTACATTTCGGTGGGGGCCCTAACGCATTCGGTCAAAAGCTTAGATTTAAGTTTACTTCAACTACCCTATTGAATATAGCACAAGCCATATCGAATAGCAGATTGGTAGTGACCCTACGGCATACCGCTGAACAAATTACCCCTTGGGGATTCGAGGGAATAAGCCTTTTTGCCGTGGCAAAATTTGTTTGGGAAGGCATGCGAAAAGGGCGACTAGCGACCCGGGCATCAGCCATTTCATTTAAGATCTTGCTCGCACTGGCCCCTACCATAATCTTGGTTTTTACCCTTATACCCTACATCCCCATCAGCGATTTCCAAAGTAACCTTATTGAGGGTATTGAGGGATTATTGCCCCATTCGGCCTATCAATTGGTTCAAGGAACCCTGATGAACCTGATTGGCTACAAGCACCAGACCTTCTTATCGATAAGTTTTGTGCTGGGACTTTATTACGCCAGCAACTCTATCATGGCGATTTTTGAAGGGTTCAGCGCCTCATACCACGTTCAACAGCGATTGCACCCGCTGCGTTCGAGATTGGTAGCCATCGTATTGGTGTTTTTGCTACCCTTTCTTATTGTTCCACCATTTCTGGTCATTACCACCAGCGAGTGGATACTTAACTACCTCACCCAAAGCGGATTACTTAAGGAAGGTATCGAGATTTTCTTGGTGTTGGTTTCCAAATGGTTTACCGTGTTGTTGTTTTTTAACTTGGCTATTGCGGTGATCTATTACGTGGGCAATCCGCGACAGAAAACATTTAGATACCTCACCCCCGGGTCCATTCTGGCCACGTTGTCGTTCATAGCCGTATCCCAGGGATTTGCCTATTACGTAAATCATTTCGGGAATTACAATAAATTTTACGGATCCTTGGGAACCATTGTTGTATTGCTGGTGTGGATTGAATTCAACAGCATTATACTTTTAATTGGTTACGAGCTCAATGCCAGCATTCAGAAAGCTTTGGGCAATGCCGAAAAAACTGAAAAATCCTTAAAACAAACCATATGATGAAAAATGTGTTAACTGCCTTAGCCCTATCCGTATGCTTTGGAGCCACCGCCCAGTCGGTTGTTGGAAAGTGGAAAACCGTCGACGATGAGACGGGAAGAGTGAAATCGGTGGTAGAGATTTACGAAAAAAACAACATGCTGTACGGCAAGGTGATAAAGTTATTCCGTTTGCCGACCGAAGATCAGAATCCAACCTGTAAAAACTGCCCCGGTGATCGAAAAGGGAAACAGGTCTTAGGCCTTGAGATCATCAGAAACATGAAGAAAGATGGCTCTGAATACGCCGATGGCACCATTCTTGACCCCAAAAATGGCAAGGTCTACGATTGCAAAATGTGGATCGAGGATGGCAAGTTACAAGTGCGAGGATACGTAGCGTTTTTCTTCAGAACGCAGACGTGGTTACCCTACAAAGAGTAATCAAAGATTTTTGTCAATCAGTACCAACATTTCGTAAAACGCTTGAGCCCCGGCCTGCAGATGGTCGGGGTTCACTGCTTCTAGAACATCGGTTTCTGCGTGGTGATAGTTGAAATAAAGCGTGCTCTCTGGGACCAATCCGATCAGAACGATGCCGGGATTCACTTTTTTAAGCGGTCCGATGTCTACTCCGCCGTAGCCGGCGTAGATTTCTTTGATTCCGGATTTATCCAGTTGAGGTTGCAACTGTTTGACGGCAGCCAATGCCGTTTCAGAGGCATCCACACTGAAAGCCTCAGGCTTGAATCCACCCCGATCGCTTTCCATAGCTGCGATGTGTTTTTCCCCGCGTTCGGCGGCCAATTTGGCATAGGTTAAACCGCCTCGGTTGCCGTTCTCTTCGTTCATAAAAAGAACGCAGCGTATGGTGTGAACCGGTTTGATTTTATTTTTTTTCATCAGGCGAATTGCCTCTAATGAGTGTACAATTCCGGCACCATCATCGTGTGCGCCTTCGCCCAAGTCCCAGCTATCTAGGTGTCCTCCAATGGTAATAATCTCGTCGCGCTTCTGAGTACCTCGTATTTCACCCACCACGTTGTGAGAAAGCGTATCGGCAAACCACGTGGCGCTGAGCTGCAAGCTGGCTCGGCAATCGACACCGCTTTTCAAGGTATTCGAAAGCCAATCGGCGTCTTCAGTCGATAATGCCATGGCAGGGATCCGAGGCAACGAGTCTTGGTAATTAACAGCGCCGGTGTGCGCGTATGCATCTTTTTTAAGTGTCATCGAGCGAACCAGAACGGCTATGGCCCCGAAGCGCGCAGCCTGCCAAGCGCCATTGCTTCGCTGATCAACCGCCTCTGAATACGCTTTAAAAGTGTCTTTATAAGACGGATTCATCGGCC
>DASUEB010000184.1:0-7645 GCA_036275295.1 Luteibaculaceae bacterium
CATTGGGACTGCTTATGCCGTGTGGACGGGTATTGGCGCTGCGGGTACCGTGTTATTGGGCATATGGGTATTCAAAGAACCACTTAGCTCATGGCGACTGTTTTTTCTCATTACCCTCATAGTCTCAATCATCGGACTGAAATGGGTTTCACATACCTCATAATGAATGCCATAACCCCCGAAGCACATGCCTACATTGGTTCCTTTACTCCCGACGTGCAAACGCGCCTCCTGAGTTTGGTAGACATTCATCAGCGGCATTGCAACGGATGGCCCATCGATTTGAAGTACGGGATGCTTCGTTTTGTGCTGCCCAGAACACAAACAACCCGTGAGGCCTTCTTTGCCGGGGTATTTAAAAATCACATCGGCTTTTATCCGGTCTATCTCATCCCTTCGCTTGAGGAAGATATTAAACCCTTCAGAACCCCGGGAACCAAGGATTCCCTCCGTTTTCTGCATACCCAACCCATGCCCGAGCGGCTGATAGATGCCATATTTAAGGCCAAATGTGGTCTGTCCTAAGGACGGATAATCCAACCAACCATGGGGTTTGGTTCTTTTTAAAGGCGACGGGCCTGCCTTTGGTAATCTTGATTTGGTTATATACCTGATGGGGTTGAAATCAGCGGAATCTGATTCACCAACTGCAACAGGAGCGGAACATGATTAAAACGGGGGACAGCATTTTACGGGGCTTTGGTCACACTGAGGCGTAAAGAGGCAAGCTTGTTGGGCTTGTGAGTTACTTTGTAGCCACAAAGGTGATTGAGGAGTATCAGCTTTGCATTTTATTGGGTGTCCAACAGACAAATCATGTCTTTTAACGAAGCCGATGTGAGGTGATGGATGTCGCCAAGTTGAAACTCTTCAAAACGAGCTGCCATGCTTTTGCGAATCGAAAAGAGGAACATTTTTTCAACGTCGATGATCTTATTTGCCTGGGTTGGCAACAAATACAGCAGACTTGGAATATTTTGCCCACCGCTTTTAGCGGGCCCCAAAATATAATAGCCTTCGCCTTCGGCTAGGATGCCATAAACGCTTGGCTGATCTCTTTTTTTACACCGAACCAAAAATTCAGAAGGGCCCAATTCTACCTTTCGAAATGTGTTTTCACTCATATTTTTTGGTTTTGGGCAAACAGAATCGAGTCTGATGTGAATCAGCGCCCCTCTGTCGTCGCCCGAGTGAAAAAAGTCCATACCTTGTTGAAAGTAAAATACATTGGATGGCCACTCGGTTAACACGGCAACGGGTGAGAAAAGTCGCGATGGATCCAACGAGCTGGTCTGGGCAAAACCAGAGTAAATTCCCGCGAAAAAGGCCAAAAATAGGCTTAAGCGATGCACTTTCATGAGCTTAGAGATTTTTAGGATGCAAGAATTTGGCGACAAAAAGCATGCCAGTAATTTAAGAAATGAGTTGATCCTACTAGCTCCATTTAGATTCTTAACGTTTCGTGAGTGGCTGTTTTTTTAATCCCTATAGCCAGCAGATTCCTCTTTTGTTGGACGGCCTTTGCCTTAATACCGAGGTTTTTGTTCTAACCCGTTTATGGACTGCTTCCAGTGTAACAAGAATGATAGTGCGCGCAAATGGCCTCTAAACAAAATGTCAATTACGCATTGCAGCGATCGCATATGCCACTAACCGTGATGTGAACCTCTGTAAGGGTAAACTGAGCTGGCAATTGAATGGTTGGACTGGTGTTCTCCAGACAGAGCACCGCTTGGCACGACTGGCAATTGAAATGCACATGCTGATGGTGGTGGGTCTCGTCGACACAGGTTCGGCAACGGGCAAAACGAACAATGCTATCGTGGGTAACCACTCGATGTATGAGGCCCTCTTCTTGCAAACGGTCGAGTATACGATAGGTGGTTACCCGGTCGCACGCTACCAATTCACTGTGCTGTATCTCATTTGCGGTGAGTGCACTGTTTGAATCAGTTATCAAATCGAGAATAACCTGTTTGGCCTTCGTATTTCTTGTTTTTTTCATCCGGGTCAACCTGTTCAACTTCAACTCGCTCCTTGTCGATGGACTGGTTTAATTCTCGTCATGGTATTTTTTGACGTGGATTAAAGCCTTATCACAGCATTTTTTTTCGCTCAATAACGCAAATGAGTTGCAGTTACAAAGATAATCAATATTATTGCAACTAAGTTGCATTAAAAACACGTTTGAGCATGATCACATCGCATCGAAAGTCGAATCAACATCCAGAGGGTAAACTCCCGGTTTTGGTTCTGAGTGGATTCTTAGGGGCTGGAAAAACTACCTTGTTGAAACACGTTTTACACAATAAAGAAGGACTGAAGGTGGCGGTCATTGTCAACGATATGAGCGAGGTCAATATAGATGCCCAACTGGTAAAAGGCGAGGGCGTATTGTCGAAAACCGAAGAGAAATTGGTTGAGCTCAGCAATGGATGCATCTGTTGCACATTGCGCGAAGATTTGATGATAGAGGTAGAGAGATTGGCGCGCGAGGGTCGTTTCGATTACCTACTCATTGAAAGTACCGGGATCAGTGAGCCCGTGCCCGTTGCTCAAACTTTTTCATTCGTGGATGAAGATCGACAAATTGATTTGTCGCGTTTCAGTTATATCGATGCCATGGTAACGGTGGTTGATTGTCATCGTTTTATATCTGATTTTGGCTCGGCCGATTTGCTTTTAGATCGCAGTTTAACCGATGATCCAAACGACCGCCGCACCGTTGTTAATCTTATAACTGAGCAGATTGAGTTTGCCGATATTTTGGTGCTAAACAAGATAGACACCACAGAAACACAACACATAGGATTGCTGAAGGCAGCGCTGAGCAAACTAAATCCAAAGGCCAAGATCTTGACTTGTTCCTTCGGTAGGGTCCCTTTAGAAGAACTGTTATACACGGGGTTATACGACCTTGATGCGGCAGAGCAATCGGCGCTTTGGCTGAATGAATTGGAGAAAGGGGCGCATACCCCAGAGACGGAAACCTACGGGATATCCTCGTTTGTTTATCGCAGCAGGGCTCCTTTTGATCCAGAGAAATTGTGGACCTACCTCAACGACAACTTTCCACCCGCGATCATACGCTCCAAAGGCCTTCTTTGGTTGGCATCTCGTACGGATGAGGCTCTCAATTTCAGTCAAGCCGGTGGATCCTCGCGAATCGAGAAAGCAGGCGTCTGGTGGGCTAGCATGTCGTACTCCGATCGCCTGTGTTATGCCTCTTTTGCAGAGAATCAGCAAACAATCGAATCTCGGTGGGATCCGGTGTACGGCGACCGCATCAACGAATGGGTGTTTATAGGGCAGGATATGGACAAAGAGGCCATTACCGCCGATTTGGATGCCTGCTTAGTTTACGATGATCTGCCTGCACTGCAATTCAAGCAGTGGTCTGATCCTTTCGCTGTTTATGTATGAGTTAAAGATTGACTAATAGGCTCCATTCGAGCCGTATGCATCTCGATTTCAATTTGAACGATCAGAACGTTGACCTTTCTCTTTTATTTCTGTTGGGGCTGAATTGTCGCTTTGAATGGGGTGCAGGTAAACACCCGAAAAAAAAGTGATGTAAACGAGCATATTCAATCGATAGAATGGCTTGGATACGCTACTTTTGGAGCGCTATGACTACTCCCCACTTTGAGCTGCCCTTTTTTACCAACCTGTTGATTCTGTTGGTGACCGCCCGAATTTTTGGAGAACTGTTTGAACGCATGCGGCAGCCTGCGATGATCGGCGAGATTATTGCCGGTATCATATTGGGCCCGAGCGTACTCAATCTAATTCATCGAACCGAAGATATCAAAGTCATTTCAGAACTGGGTGTCTTTCTATTGGTGATCATTGCCGGTTTAGAGATTAACATCGACGATATTTTGAAGTCTTTAAAGGGGCGCAACATCATCATCTCCATACTGGCCTTTTTCTTGCCCATTTTTGGCGGAATGGCGGTGGGATACGCCTTCGGTCAGGATATAATGACCACCGTTTTTGTCGGACTTTGCGTGGCCATTACGGCCTTGCCAGTTAGCATCCGTATTCTGATGGATTTGGGTAAGATTAATACCGACATCGGACAGAAAATTATATCGGTTGCTATTTTCGATGATGTGCTGGCCCTCTCCATTTTAGGGGTTTTGCTGAATGTCAAAGACACCGATAAATCGATGGGGGCGGTGGGTCAGGCAGTTGGTTTTTCTATATTGAAACTATTGCTTTTTATTGGGTTTTTGAGTTTAGTATACGGGTTGATTCGCAGAATCCTCAACAAAGGGAATTATCTGGAAGACAGTTTGAACAAGTTGGTGGGGTTTTTGAAGGGGAAAGAGCCGCTTTTTGCCATATTTTTTGCCTTTGTGCTCCTCTTTTCCACATTTACCGAGAGCCTTGGCTTGCATTTCATCGTGGGGGCGTTTTTTGCCGCCATGCTCATCAGCAGTAACCTGATCGGGAAGGATAATTTACACGCCATAGAAAAAACCACCAGCAACATGGCAATGGGTTTTTTAGCGCCCATTTTTTTCGCCGGAATCGGTCTGGAGTTTAACATCTCTTCCATTGGGAACTTCGGACTCTTAGTGGCAGTCATCTTGGTGTCTTACGGGACCAAGATCTTGGGTGGATTCGCAGGGGGCAGCTTGGCCGGCATGGGCAGGCGTGAGTCATTCACATTGGGTATTGGGCTTAATGCCCGAGGCATTATGGAGTTGGTGATCGCCAATATTGCCTACAAGAACGGGCTAATCAGCACCGAGGTGTTTTCCATTCTGGTAATCATGGGAGTCTTAACCACCCTTACTACTCCTTTGTTGCTAAAACGAGCCTTCGGAGATCGCGATAGAAAGCCGCTGGTCAATTGAATTTTATATGGCATTGCAAAAAAACATAGATTTATTCTTCATCGACGGCTGCTTGCGTTGCTCGCTGGGAGGTACTCCGAAGTGCAAAGTAAATCAGTGGCGAGAGGGTCTCGAGACCCTGCGCATCATGTTGGTAGAAGCTGGATTTGATGAAACCATGAAATGGGGGAGTCCCTGTTACCAATGGCAGGGTATGAATGCCATTTTGATTGCTCCATTTAAATCGAATTTTGTGCTGAGCTTTTTATACGGTCACGTACTCGACGATCCATACGGGCTTATTGAAAAACCCGGCGATCAGTCGCTGGTGTCCAGACTGATCCGGTTTACTTCGAACGATCAACCCGCTGAGTTAGAAGATCAAATTAACCATTACCTTCATCAAATTAAGTCGCTCACTAAGGCAGATATCAAGGCCCGAAGGCCTTCATCGGCTCCTGAGGAGATTCCGGATGAATTACAAGAACTTTTTGAACGAGTGAAGGGACTGCGCGAGGCTTTTTTTGCATTGACTCCAGGTCGACAGCGGAGCCATACCGGTCATATTTCCTCTGCCAAGCAAGCCCAAACCCGAATCACAAGGGCTGAAAAAAGCATGGAGTCCATCTGGGCGGGCAAGGGATTTAATGAAATGTAACCTCTAGGGGTTTGGGTTATTTCCCGCCATAACCGACAGTCAAACTGAGCTTTGCGGTTTGTTAGGCTGGTAAAGTGAGTGCAATTGTCGTTGGGATTTGGGCATCAATGCCCGAAGTTCCCTTCCATGCCTGTTTCGCAGCCGGTCTGGCTTGTGTTTCAAAGGATTTTTTCTCTTCCTTGCCAAAATTTAGCCTGTGAATGCGACTCATTTTATTCCATTCCGGTTCATTTGATTATCTTAGTTTAAACGTAACATCCCTGATCATGAATAAAAATTGGTTTGGTGTAGTCGTATTGAGCTTGATGGGCTCTGTGCTGGTTGCACAATCAAATACCCTTTCAGTGGCCGATTGTAATAGCCTTTCGGGCTCGTGGCGGGGCACACTTACTTACCTGGATTATTCTTCGGGCAAACCTTACACCATGCCGGCTGCCTTGAAAATCAGCGATGTCAATCAAAGCGATCGGCAATTTTGGTCGATGGCCTACCCCGATGAGCCTCAGGCCAATGAGCTCGATACCGTACTGATCGACCTTTCCAATCAAATCTACGACGGGGAGAAAGTGCTGGAAGTAAAGCGAGGCGAGGATCAATTGGTGTGGATCACCCAGATCATGGGAAAAGACGGAAACGATCAACAATCGGCTCTTATTCAGCACGAATATAAACGGTCTGGTCGCGAGCTGACCATTACCAAGCGAGTTCGATTCGTAACCAGCGACAAATGGTTGGTTCGACATACGTATCAATTCACTCGTGAGGGCCAATGACCGTGGTGATTACACAACCTACAAGCTTCGGAATGCATTTACGCAAACTTGTTTTTTTGATTTGGTTCAAGTCTAAGCAAGGGATGAATCAGTTGTAAGTGCAGGGCACCCTTGCCAATGGGGTAAAGGATATTGTGCTTGGTTTCATTCATAATTCCCAAACTCAAATGGTCATTTTAACATGGCTGGCCGCTACTTTTCAGGGTTTTTGGGTCGTGCTATTTAGGGCATTATCAGTTTTAAACACATTTTTCGGAAGGTTGGAAATTCTGCATCACAGATTATACCGATATCCGATTTCAAGAATGGTTTGTAGGTTTTACCGTCTGACGGTTTGCGGTCAGCGTTGAATGATCGAAAACATTGGTAAGGGAGGAGAAACGGATAAGTATTTAGATTTTTTCAAATAAACCGTGTCGAATTCCTCCATCGGCATCAATTCGATGTGAGATAATGTTGAAAAACTGAGGGTCATTCATTTCATAAGCCTTGAAAATCGAATATGCCACCAAATCTGCAAGTTGTATCAAACGAGAAGCCTTTGAATCCAAGAAGAGAGGGACTTCTGCCAAGTTTCTCAATACACCCCAAGAATGTCCTACAGTTCTGAAGTCTGTAGCCAAATTTTGTATGGTGGTTTCATAAGTCGACTTGTCAAGTATTATAACACCTCTCTGAGGATCATTATTCTTGTGAAGGCGAATCAATGAATAGTCAAACCTACTCGATATTTGCTCAAAAGCATATTCCACTGGATCGTTGGGTGATACCAAACTTTTATTGATGACACACGCAAAAACGCGATTTGAAGGATGTGAAGAGGCAAGAACTCCAAGACAGTCTTTGATAGCCTGGTGGCGTGTTTCCTTTGGAAACTGTCTCCAAAATTTTTTACCGCCGTACATTGGGTTACCGTGTAATTCCACAGAGTTGTGGTCGGCCGGATCAAATCTCGCAGCTATTTTATCCATTTCAGTCGAAATCCAATAGCTTTGCCGCTCAAAAACGGCAATTCCAGCAAGAACAAAATGTTTCTGTTGAGGATCTCTTACCGAACCTGATTCGTCGACGTATAACAGATGCATTTTCTCTGTAGGTAATTACAAAAAAAAACAGTCGAGGAGAAACCAAGTTCTCACGGCCCAAAACGGTCAGACCTCTCAACTGTATTACAAAGTTATGTGAAAACCAAAAAAGACCAAGTAAATACTTGAAATTAATTATTGTGTAAAGTCAATTTGCCTAATTACCTTACAAACTCTCGTTATTAAATGACTTACCCTTACTATCCCCAGACCTACCAGTGGGTGATTAATGAATGTATCGAAGAGGTTGCGCACACACCATGATCTTTTTACGCATTGGGAAAT
>DASUEB010000185.1:0-32132 GCA_036275295.1 Luteibaculaceae bacterium
GCTTCATAAGTGGGGTTTCGCTAAGCGATTTGGTAGACTGCGACACAACGTTGACTTTAGGGCTTAAAAATAGCGCTTTCCATCTGTTGCCCGAAGATCATTTACCAACAGGTGTTGATTGTTTATTATTTGGCCGAAAGGGTGGGATACCCAGCGGAAATTGAGGTCGATGGATGGTTTTTTGGGGGTTTAAGGGTTAAGGGGTTTAGGGTTTAAGGTTTAGGGCTTCGCCGTTTGGGGCTTGCTTCGACTTGCTTCGACTCAGCTTGCTTCGACTCAGCTGCGCCTCGCTCAGCAACCTCGTCCTCGCATTCGCTTCGTCCTCGCTCAGCAACCGCAGCAACCGCAGCAACAGCAGCAACCGCAGCAACAGCAGCAACCGCAGGTACCAATCCATGTTGAACCAAAAAGGTCAACGAATTTTAGGCATTGACAACTATTAACTACTAACTATTAACTATTCACTAATCACTAGCTTTGTTCTGCAAACGACATCATGGAGAAGATCAGTAATCAGGCGTTAAACAGACTCGATGAGCAAGGGTTTAAGGAAGCACCTAAGTTTCCGTTGGTATTTGTGTTAGAAAATGTGCGCAGTGCACTTAATGTGGGATCGGTATTCCGCACGGCGGATGGCTTTCGCTGTGAGGCCGTTTTTTTGGTGGGATACACTGCAACCCCCGCCAATAGGGAGATGTACAAAACCGCACTGGGAGCCACCGACACCGTTCGCTGGGAACATTTTGAGCGCAGTGATCAAGCCCTGATAAGACTCCGAGAGATGGGCTACCGTATTTTTGCCGCTGAGCAGGTTAAAGAACCCATTTATCTGAACGACTTCACGGTACAACCAGATGATAAAATTGCAGTTGTTTTTGGCAATGAAATTAGCGGGGTCGACCAACTGACCATTCAACAATGTGATGGAGTGATTGAAATTCCCCAATTTGGCACCAAACATTCCTTTAATGTGGCGGTTAGCGCTGGAATGATGGGGTGGCACATTATGAATCAATTTTTAAAGCGATGAGAACCGTACTGTTGTTGCTGTGTTCGAATGTATTTATGACCATTGCCTGGTATGGCCACCTTCGATTTAAGGATGTGCCTTACTGGAAGGTTTTTATTGCCAGTTGGCTGATTGCCGGTTTTGAGTATTTACTGATGATTCCAGCCAATCGACTGGGTTATGAGGTAGAGGGATTTACGGCTTTTCAGTTAAAAACCATTCAGGAGATCATTTCTTTGGTGGTGTTTTGTGTTTTTGCCGTTGTTTATTTACACGAGCCCCTGAAGTGGAACTACGCAGTGGGTTTTGTTTTTTTGGTGTTGGCTGCAGTGTTCATATTTCGCAAGTGGTAATCTATGTTTTAAGCGGTTACGCGGTGAAAGGAACAATGATCAGAGACAACACCGTGTTTTGTGCAGGAGGCGTTGCGTATGAATGGGGTTGGTTACCAACTGGGCTGGGCAATAAAAAAACCGCCGAAGCGGTTTTTTTATTACGATGCTTTTGGAGCTGTGCCGGGTTTGGCGCAAGCTGCTTTTGAACTGCAGCAGGCTTTTTTCTCGCCAGCTTTGGTACATTCTGTTTTCGATTTTTTGCCCTTTTCCTTACCACCTGCAAAGGCAGCGGTGGAACCTAGAGCAAACACACCTAGTAAGGCGAGGAAAGCTACTTTTTTCATGCGAAACTAATTTTCGTGAAGATACTATTTCTGGTGTTTGTCTGTTTACCCGTTAACAATATTTTGCGTGCAAATGCCACGGGCAGTAGTCTACAGGATGGGTATCCAGATGGCATTGCGCCCCAGTGTAGGCGTTGGTCAAGCCCTAGACTCAAGCCTTTAGTCGGGCAATTTGGGTAATTTGACCGCTAACTTTTTGATTGAGATCAACCAAAATCTCCGTACCTAGGGGTAGGTACAGATCAACGCGCGAGCCAAACTTGATAAATCCAAATTCCGCTGCTTGTTGCGCGGTTTGACCTTGACGGCAGTAGTATTTGATTCGTTTGGCCAGTGCCCCTGCAATCTGTCGGAAAACTACTCGCGCACCGCTTGCATGATCTACGCAGATGGTGGTTCGCTCGTTTTCAGTGGATGACTTGGGGTGCCAGGCAACTAAGAACTTACCGGGGTGATATTTGTCGTAACTAACTGTACCGCTGATGGGGAACCAATTGGCGTGCACATTGATAGGCGACATAAAAATAGATACCTGAATGGCCTTTGCCTGTAAAACTTCGGGTTCAAAAACCTCCTCAATCACCACCACTTTGCCGTCGCACGGGCTAACTACCAAGTCGTCACCCAAGGTGGCTGTGCGTTTGGGAATGCGAAAGAACTGAACGATCAAGAACAGAAATACCAGGCTGATTACCAGTAGACTATTGGATAGAAGTGTATTCGAAAAGGCAAACCAAACGCCAGTGTTTATCGCGATCAAGATCAACAGGGTTCCCAGCATGATGGTGGTGCCCTCGCGGTGAAGAGTCATAGGGGTATTTTTGGCAAAAGTAGTTGAAATGAGGAACTTTCAAATTGCCTTCAGCAATTCGAGGTAGGTGATGATCATGGGAGCTGCCAGGAAAATGCCGTCGAATCGGTCGAGAATCCCTCCATGTCCCGGCAGGATTGTGCCGCTGTCCTTTACTTGGTAGTTGCGTTTGATCATGCTTTCAATCAAATCGCCCAGCGTACCAAAGACCCCGATAATCACTGAGAAACCCATCCATTCCCAAGCGGTAAGAAAAGGGTCGATGTGCGAGAATAGGTAGCCAGTTAGGCAACAGAAAAACAAGCCTCCGATAAAACCCTCCCATGTTTTTTTGGGCGAGATGCGCGCAAAAAGTGGTGTTTTCCCAATGGCTCTCCCTACCAAATAGGCCCCGGTGTCGTTAGCCCACAGGGAACAGAAAAAAGCCAGTAACACCCAACTGGATTTTAACGCACCGCTTTCATCCAATTGGATGTATGTCAATAATCCGAATGGCAGCACGATATACAAGATGCCAAAAAGTGAATAAGCGATATTGTTGATGGGCCTTTTCTCCTTTCGAAACAATTCGCTGATCAAAACCACGCTGAATAGCGGAACGGCCAATGCCAGCGACGACGGCGGAATTTGAAACAATCGGATCGATACCATCAGCAAATAAACCGCTGCAGCAATGATGTACATTAACCGAACGGGGATATTGGTCTTGGGTCGTTTGGTAATGGTATAAAACTCTTGCAGGCCCAGCAAGGCCACTGGCAAGAGCAAGGCCGCAAAAGCCAGCGGAGTCCATTTGATAAAGGCGACCAAAACAGCCACAAATACGGTGCCTGTGATTGCGCGTTGCCAGAAGTTACTCATGTTCGGAAAGCAGGTGTTTGGCCAGTATAACTTGACTGGATTTTACAAGTATACTGATTTCTCCGAACGACTGATAGGCACTGTCCTTTTTGTTGAGCACAATGCAATCTACATCATGGCTTTCAAGCATAGCTTTTAGCAGCTGAATTTTGGGTTCAAAGATGTCGGAGTAAACCACCGTCCAGCCTTCATCCATTTTCCTGCTCGGGTGCTTGTTCGGGTGTGTTTTCCTCCAAAACTTTCACTTCTTCGTCGTTCTGGTGAATCAGTTGTACCTCGTCTTTATGGAAATTGCTTTTCCCAAAGATATCTTCCAAGTCCTCTTTGAAAATAACCTCTTTTTCGAGGAGTTTTTTGGCCAATCGATCTAGTTTCTCTCGGTTTTCGGTGAGGATGTTCTTGGCGCGTTCAAACTGCCCTTCGATGATTTTGCTCACCTCTTCGTCGATTACCTGTGCGGTAGCTTCGCTGTACGGATTTTGGAACGATTCAGCTCCGCGGCTGTCGTAATAACTAACGTTGCCAATTTTGTCGTTAAGTCCAAAGACTTTGACCATGGCATAGGCTTGTTTGGTTACTTTCTCCAGATCGCTGAGGGCACCCGTTGAGATTTGATTGAAAATTACGGCCTCTGCGGCACGGCCGCCCAGCGCGGCACACATCTCGTCGAGGATTTGCTCGGTGGTGTTGATTTGTCGCTCCTCGGGAAGGTACCAGGCAGCCCCGAGACTTTGTCCGCGGGGTACTATGGTCACTTTAACCAGTGGCGAGGCGTGTTCAACCAACCAGCTCACCGTGGCGTGACCGGCTTCGTGGTAGGCAATGGTTTCTTTCTCGCGGGGAGTTATAATCTTGTTTTTCTTTTCAAGTCCTCCAATGATTCGGTCTACCGCATCGAGGAAGTCTTGTTTTTCGACCATTGACTTTTTCTTCCGGGCAGCAATAAGAGCGGCTTCGTTGCAAATGTTGGCAATGTCTGCACCGCTGAAGCCGGGGGTCTGGCGGGCTAAGAAATCAATGTCTAAGTTGGGCTCTAATTTGAGCGGTTTTAGGTGAACGCCGAAAATGGCTTTGCGCTCTTTCACATCGGGCATATCGACATAGATCTGTCGGTCGAATCGTCCAGCGCGAAGCAAGGCGCGATCGAGGATATCCGCGCGGTTGGTGGCAGCTAAGATGATCACCCCGCTGTTGGTTCCAAATCCGTCCATCTCCGTGAGGAGCTGGTTAAGGGTGTTTTCGCGCTCGTCGTTTGAGCCGAAATTGAGATTTTTGCTTCTGGCGCGACCCACCGCATCAATCTCGTCAATGAAAATGATACAAGGTGCTTTCTCCTTGGCTTGGCGGAACAGGTCTCGCACGCGAGAGGCACCTACTCCTACAAACATTTCAACAAAGTCGGAGCCTGAGAGCGAGAAGAAAGGCACCTTGGCCTCACCGGCAACGGCTTTGGCCAACAAGGTTTTACCCGTTCCCGGAGGTCCTACTAGCAGGGCTCCTTTGGGGATCTTGGCCCCCAACTCGGTGTACTTCTTCGGGTTTTTGAGGAAATCTACAATCTCCTGAATTTCTTCTTTGGCGCCTTCCAAACCGGCTACGTCGTTAAAGGTGATGTTGGTGCCCTTTCCCTTCTCAATGATCTGTGCCTTAGAGCGACCGATGTTGAAGATCTGGCCGCCAGCACCGCCGCCGCCGCCCACGCGCCGCAGCATAAACATCCATAAACTCACAATGATGACCAAGAAAATCATCCATCCAAAAATCTCTCGGCCCCAATTCTCTCGGGTTTGATAATCAACCTTGATTTGTTTGTCGTTGCTCGCTTGATTGAGGTAGTTAGAGAAACCTTCTTTACCCGCGGGCAGGTTGAAATACAAATGGGGTCCAGAGCTTACGCCACCTACCCAAGGCTGTTTAAGTTTGTTTTTGTATTTGTCGCTGCGGGCTACATCTTTTTTGAGCCAAACCTCGGCGGTTTTTTCGTTGAATACAATTACCTTCTCCACCTCGTTGCCAGCTACCATCTTCTGGAAGTCGCCATAGGTGGTTTGCAGCATGCTGCTGGTGTTGTTGAAAAACAAATTCGCCAAAATGATAACGGCAACGGCCGCGTAAATCCAGTAGAAGTTAAATCCACCCGGACCCTCACCCGGATTGGGATCTTGGCCATTTTTTTTGTTTTTCTTGGTGAATTTTTGTTTCACCTTTTCGAATTGGTTGTTGTCGGCAGCTTGCTGCGACTTGTCCTGATCTGTCATTCTGTATCTTAGGCTTTTTTGGTCAAATTTTCTTCTGGGTGATAGCTCGTTGCGTCGGCCCAGAGGTGTTCTAGACGATAATGGTCGCGTTGCTCGCGGTGGAAAACGTGCACCACAATGTCACCAAAATCGAGCAGTACCCATTCGGCATTGTTCATTCCCTCTTTGTGCCAAGGTTCTTCGGCGTGTTGCATCCAGGTTTGTTTCTCGATAGAGTCGGCAATGGCTTTTACTTGTGTGTTGCTATCGCCGTGGCAGATTACAAAGAAATTGGCCACTCTATTTTTGATACTCCGAAGGTCTAGACAGCGAATTTCTTTTCCTTTCACGTCGAAAATACCGTCTACAATAGATTGTAACAACTGGGGTGCGTCAATGGGTAGTTCTCTCATTCAAAAACAATGTGCACAAATTTAGCGTTATTCGTGTACCAAATTCGTTAATTTACGTTGTATGCGGCTTATAGGCCATCAAATCGTCAGGCTCGATGCCATTGACTCTACTAACAATTACGCTGCCAATTTGTTAAACACGCCATTTGGTGCAGAGGGTACCGTCATTATGGCATATGACCAATTCGCAGGCAAAGGGCAGCGAGGTTCAATTTGGCTCTCTAAACCCGGAGAGAATCTGACGTTTTCACTGATCTTGAGGCCTACCTTCCTGACGGCCGATGATCAGTATTATTTGAGTAAATGGGCGGCGTTGGCTGTGGCAGAGGCCCTGACGCATCTGACAGGCATCGAGGTGCATATTAAATGGCCAAACGACCTATACTGCGGTGTCCAAAAA
Organism: Luteibaculaceae bacterium; assembly: GCA_036275295.1. Classification (GTDB taxonomy): domain Bacteria; phylum Bacteroidota; class Bacteroidia; order Flavobacteriales_D; family Luteibaculaceae; genus DASUEB01. The sequence continues at coordinate 6,411 of DASUEB010000185.1, forward strand.
TTAGGGGGCATGTTAATTGAAGCTACCCTGCAAGGAAATGCGCTCAACCACGCTATTGTGGGGGTGGGAATCAATATCAATCAGATGGATTTTGATGCGTCTCTTTCAGCGACCTCTCTCTCGCTACTAACCGGCCAGCGATGGGATATGGAGGTGGTCCTTGAAGCCTTGCTCCAATCTTTAAACGCCCGTTATATCTGGGTTCTTCAGCGCAAATGGAAAGAGATTGATCAGGGTTATTTGAGTCGACTGCTCGATTGGAAGGGTGTCAGGCGTTTTGAGAGCCGAGACGGGGTTTTTCAAGCCAAGGTGTTGGGCGTTAACAAAAACGGCCTGCTTCAATTGGAGCAGGCCGGCGGAGAAATCAGAGAATACGACCTGAAAGAGGTCAAATGGTTGTTTTAAGCTTCGTGTACTTTTTGCAATCGATCGACCATGTAATCGAATAAGGCTGCCAGTGGTTTCTCAATCATCATTTTCATGAAGGTATTGATATCGGCATTGCAAATTTGATAGGCTTCACAACCCGACTCGGTATCCTTGAGGTGAATGTCGAGGGTAAAGGGGAAACTGTTGTTTTCCGTGGTTTTTAGCTGAAGGTGGTTGGGTTGGTTTTGTGCCGATATTTGTAGCTCTACGGGAATAGCACCGGTAATTTTGAAGCTGAATCGATCAGCACTGGCCGTGAAGTTGCTGATTTTATCCTTTGGCAACAACAACTCAATATGGTGGAGTTGGATCAAAAATTCGTAGACCTCGCTGGCTGATTTGGCAATGGTCAGATGTTTACTTTCAATGGTTGTCATGTTCAGTTAGTTGTTCCAGGTTGACGGACTGTTTCTCCATGCTTTCAGCGTGGCGATGTCGGTATCGTTGATGTAGTTTGATTTTAATCCCTGCTGAATGAGGTAATCGTAGTTGGTCAGCGAATAGAAGGGGCACGCCGCTGTTTTGAAGTTTTGAGCCGCTTCTTCGAAACCGTAGTTAAAGATGGCCACCAAACCTTTTACCGCACATTGAGCTTCTTTGAGCGCTTCAACGGCTTTGAGACTGCTGGATCCGGTAGATATGAGGTCTTCGATCACCACAACCGATTGACCCGCTTCAATATGGCCTTCAATTTGGTTTTGCAAACCGTGTCCTTTGGCTGTAGGACGCACGTAAACGAAGGGAAGCCCCATTTCTTGTGCCACTAATGCTCCAATGGCGATACCTCCTGTTGCCACACCGGCAATGGCATCGGGTTTGGCAAAGTTTTCGGTAATGACGCGAACAAATTCCTGGCGAAGGTAGGTGCGAACAATCGGAAAGCTGAGTGTTTTTCTGTTGTCGCAGTAGATGGGTGATTTCCAACCCGAGGCCCAAGTGAACGGACTGTTGGGTTGCAGTTTAATGGCTTTGATGTTAAGTAAAAATTCTGCTACTTTTAGCGCCGAATCTGTGTTTGAACTCATAGCGCAAATGTATAAAGTTTTCGTTTACGGTAAGCCAGTGTACCTCACTGACGACCTCACTTTCTTCCGCCACACGCCCCACAACAACAAGGCCATTTTTTCTGATGGGGAAGCGCTTGAGAAAATCATTAAACGCATTCGGTCGGGTAAAACCATATCGGAATTTGTCATTTTTGGATTCGATCTAGCCGATTTGTGGGCCCATTTTCAGCGGTTATTTGCCGTTATCGAAGCCGGGGGGGGAGTGATTCACAATGCCAAAGGCGAGTTGCTATTCATTTTTAGAAAAGGCAAGTGGGATCTGCCAAAGGGAAAGATTGATCCCGGCGAGACCATTCACGAAGGCGCGGTGCGCGAGGTGATGGAAGAGTGCGGCTTAAACCGGGTAGAGCTCGGCCGATTGCTAACCACCACCTACCATACCTATACTGAACGCAATACCAAGATTTTAAAACACACACACTGGTTTGAAATGTCAGTTCCCGACGGCCAAAAATTGGTTCCGCAGGTAGAGGAAGACATCACCGATATCCGCTGGTTCAAACCCAATGCCCTTGCGCTGGTCCGCCAAAACACGTATCGCTCGGTAGCCGATCTGTTAGACGAATATTTGAAGGTCTGATTATTCCCGATATAATTCGATTCACCTACATCTCTAATGTACTTGTGTGGTGCTGCGCATGGCTTATTGCGGCTGACTAGACGCTTTTATCACCGCTCGCAGATCGGATGCTAATTCCTCTGATGGGAAACTGGCGTGCCATTTGAAGTATTTACCCCGAGCATCAATAAGCACAAATTGCGGCACACTAATGATGTTCATGGCTTCAATGAGGTAGGGATCGTTGAGGTACGAGCAAGTGGAGGAGGAGGCAATGCCTGAGCTGCGCAGCAAATCGCGGGTTCCGTACATATCGTCGTCTAAACTGATGTACACTACGTTGATGGAGTCCTTGATGGGCTGAATCAAGGTTTGTGTCAATCGCCATTCTTTGTAACTCAGTGTACTCCAAGCTGCTCCGAAACACAAAAGGGTGGGTTTATTGGCCAGTGTTTTGAGGTTGATGGCCGTTCCATCGAGGGTCTCAAGTTGGAAAGGATAGCAGGGCGATCCGGGTTTTAGCCATTGATAGGCGCTTAAACCGTGGTTTATAACCTGTCGCAGTGCTGCAGAGCTGGTTTGTTTACCTAGATTCTCCAACATTTGCAGGGTCTGCTTGGCCTTAGGTGGGTTTTCATTCAGTTCGGTGTACAACACCACCCACGCGATCCAATCGGCCCATTTGGGTTGTTTCTTAACCAGGTCGTCCCCGCTCAGGGCATTTAAGAAGTCGGTTAGATTTCCGTTTTTCAGCGCAGTGCCTAAAGGCTGGTTTTTGGTCAAACGATCGAATCGAAAAACATAATCCTGGTAGAACTTCCGCATGAAATTCGCCCATTCGGGGTTTTCTACCAAAAATTTATCACCCGTCAGGTACTTTTGGGTTATTAACTTCCGCGACGATCCGATATTTAACTCGAGGTTGGCGAAAGAAAAATGGCGGTACTCATCAAAAAATGAATCGGATGGAGATTTGAATTTTTCCTCGGTTTCGAGGCGGAACTTTTCAAAAACATCCCGAAATCCGGCATCTAAAAATTCGCTGAGATGGCTGTCGAAGAATTGATCGAAATGGGTATTGAAGGCGCTGATCCGGTTGTTGATGTCTTTTTCATCGAGTTCGTAAAAAATGGGCAATACCTCGTTGGTATTGCTGAAGGTACGCGCTTGATTCTTGGGCAGGGCTTGAAAAAAAACTTGATAGGTTTGGTTCTCTGCGGCAAAGAAGGTGCAATTCACTCGATCGATGCTTACAATAAGTTGATGCGTTCCCGCTGCTTTCGAACGCAGAGCAATGGTCAGATTGGCACCTACAGTGGTACTGTCTTGCAAAACGCGGTGTTCGGTAAATGCATCGGTCACTGCATAGAGATAGGCCTTTTTGAAGCGATATACCGAATCGGTTTTCACCACTATGGTGGTGGGAGAGGCTAGTAGAGAAATGTTGAGCAGGGTAGCCACAAAAAGCAGCAGTCGGGCAATGGGCATGAAGCGGATTTTTGGGTTAGGTAATGCGAATTTTGTTGGGCACAAAGGCGCTTATATCTCCGCCATTAACGTAGATATCGCGAACAATATTGGCATTGATGGCCGATAGTTCAGGAGCAGTGAGGATGAATATGGTTTCGATGCTGGCGTCGATTGCCCGATTCATCTGCGCGATGCTTTTTTCGTAGTTGAAATCAACCGAGTTGCGCAATCCTCTTACAATATACTGTGCCCCAATAGATTTGCAAAAAGACACCGTAAGGGTTTGGTAGTCTTCAATTCGGATTTTGGGCTGATCGGCGAACAATTCTTCCAGCCATTTTCTGCGCTGTTCGAGGGGGAACAGGTATTTTTTCGCCGAATTAACTCCAATGGCGATGACTACCTCATCAAAAAGCGGAAGCGCCCGGTTGATGATACTCTCATGCCCCACAGTGATAGGGTCGAAGGATCCGGGAAAGACGGCTATTTTTTTCATAGTGAAGCTTGTTGGAAAAAGCTAAAGTGAATGCTCCCGTAAGTTTTTTCGTGATCGAAGTTGGGCAGATGGCTTAGATCGACTGTTTTTGGGTGCTCTACAATAAGCAGGCCTCCGGGATTGAGCAAAGCGTGTTCCTGCACGGCCAGCGGAATGGCAGTGTAATCTTTGAGGGTAAACGGCGGATCGGCAAAAATCAGATCGGCTTTAACGGTGAGGTTTTTGAGGATGCGCCATACGTCGGCCCGAATAAATGTATACCGTTCGGTCAGCTGCCAATCCCGAATGATGCCGTTGAGGAAATGTTGACTAACCGTGCTGATATCAATGCCGTAGACGTGTTCGGCACCGCGAGATAGGCATTCGAGTCCGATATTTCCGGTTCCGCAAAACAGGTCGAATACAACCGCTTGATGGAAATCCATTCGGGCTTCTAAGGCACTAAAGAGGCCCTCCTTAGCAAAATCAGTCGTCGGACGAGCCTTGCTATTTGCGGGTGGATTTATTTTTCTGCCCTTAAGGCTTCCCGATATGATTCTCACTTGTTGAGGTAATGAGGGGTGAAGTACAAGGCCGGATCGTTGTATAGATCTCCGCCTACCATGATGTATTCTTTGGCCTCTGGCAAGAATCGCTTTACCAAAGCCCTATTGAAATGCATGGGTTTTGAGCCGGTTATGCGCGGACTGAATTCCTGCGGGTTTTTACCAAGCTGTTTGCACACGTCGAAGACGTAGTACAGGATTTCCTCCGTGTTCGATGTTGGAAAGCTGTTGAAAAACAAGAGTTTTCGGTCTTCCACAACTAAAATATCGGTGTGGTCTTGGCACAGGTTAAGGTGCAAAACCCGCGGAATTTGTGATGCAATATTCATGACCCGACTGGCCAGGATGCTCTTTTCGTGTCGGATGCTGGCATTGGGCTGCAGTTGCAATAGGTGTCGCTCCAATTCGGCTGGTATGTTGTACACCATTACCTGATCCTGCATCATAAGCTGGTCTTGTTTGATCAGCGAGAATTGAGCCGGATCGACCCCTAAATTAAAAGCCAAATAATGTTCATTGAATTGGCGCTTGTGCAGTGGTGTTGGGATTAAACAATAGCTTTTGTTACTCACCCCGGCCCATACTTTTTTGAAAGGCAGTTTCAATACCGAGAGCTGTTCGAGGGCTTTACTTCCGTATTCACCCATACCTTCTAGCGAAACCAGCCCGTAAGCAGTAATGTGATAGCGCTCATCCTCTATGGTGTAGACGGCCTTGTCAGGGTAAAAAAGGATCGACAAAGTGGCGTTCACGGCCGATTCCGCGGTTGGTTTGCCAAATGCGAATGGGGTATGCGCAATTTTATTTTCCTCGAAGGTTTCTTGCATAATCGATGTTCGTGACGAAAATACAATTATTTGCGTTTAACACATGGACTGCAGCGACTACCTTTGTGGTTCATTCCCATTTGATGTTTGAGGGCTTATTGCCATATTTTGAGCATACCAAGGCGGTTCCGCCCACCGAGGGCCAGCGCAAGTTCTTTCACTATGCAGAGGCTTTTCTGAATAGTCAGAAGGAGCGGTGTTTGTTGCTCTTGAAAGGATATGCAGGAACAGGAAAAACAACGGTTTTATCGGCTTTAATCTCTTATGCCAAAGCACAGGGGCTCTCGGTTGTGGTACTCGCACCCACCGGCCGCGCTGCAAAGGTTATCAGCGGGTACTCGGGATTCACCGCTTTCACCATTCACAAATACATCTATGAGCAGGTGCACGACAAATACGGTGGATTCAAGGTTGAACTCAAGCCCAACTTACTTCGCCATGCGCTGTTTGTGGTTGATGAAGCTTCCATGATAGCCGCCGAGGAAGATGCCAGCTCGTACTCAGTTACCGGTAGCTTGTTGAGTGATCTATTGGCTTTTGTTTTCGATAGACCCGGCAATAAATTAATACTCAGTGGCGATACCGCACAGCTTCCTCCCGTAGGCAGCGATAAAAGTTACGCCCTGCAATTATCATGGCTTCGATTGATGCATCAGTTGACCGCAGCCGAAGTGGAACTCACCGAGGTGGTGCGTCAAGAGGATCAATCGGGCGTGCTAAAGAATGCAACCCTGCTCAGGAAGTCAATCACCGAAGATAAAAATGAGTTTCAGTTTAGTTTGCCCGCCCCCGATATCAGTCCCTTGTCGAGCTACGACCTCCAGGATACGATGGAAAGTGCTTATGGTCAATACGGTCGCGATGGAGTGATGCTCATTACCAAAAGCAATAAACGCGCCAACGAATACAACAAACAAATCAGGGCTCGCATGCTGTATTTCGACGCCGAAATTTGTGAGGATGATTATTTGATGGTGGTCAAAAACAATTATTTCTGGTTCACCCAAAATCAAGTGGAAGGCAGCTTCATCGCCAACGGCGATATCATACGCGTATTGCGCATTCGCGGCACGCAAGAAGCATTTGGGTTGAAGTTTATGGACATGCGTGTCGAATTGATCGACTACGGCCTCGAGCTGGAGGTGAAAATATGTTTGGATGTATTGGCCAGCGAGAGTTCAGCCTTGCCCGCTGAGAAAAGTCAGCAGCTTTTTGAAGAACTGAAAATCTTTTACGCCGGCGAAACTTCGAAACGCGCCGTAATGAAAAAAATCAAGGAAGACGAGTTTTACAACGCCTTACAAGTCAAGTTTGCCTATGCCGTAACCTGCCATAAATCGCAAGGCGGCCAGTGGCCTGTGGTTTTTGTAGATCAGGGTTACCTGCCCGATGACCAAGTAAATACGGCGTATTTGCGTTGGTTGTATACGGCCATTACTCGGTCAACGGAGCGGGTATACCTTTTGAATTTCGACGAGCGTTTTGTATCGCCTGAATCTTACTGAACTCTCACGGGGAAAACCACTTCGATATCGGTTTCACCGGGTTCACATTGACCGTTTTTCACTCCAGGCTGGTGTTTTAGGGTGATGGTCAATGTACCATTACCAGCATTGTTGGTAATTAACGTACCAACAGTGCCTATGGGTAGGTTGTTTTCGTCAAGGTCACCGCGTGAGATATCCAAACCATTGGTTGAATTGTAACAAACCAAGTGCTCATCACCTTCTTCTAGTATTTCTTCGGTAATATCTACCACTGGGTTTCTAGATTCGTCCAAGAATTCAACGCTGTACAGGTATGTATTGCTGGAGCTGAGAACAATGGTGTCGATGCTGCCGCTATTTCCACCTTCGCCATCGAGGTCTTTGAATTCAAACGCCAGTGAATCGGTTCCATCAAAAACCACTAGACGAACGGTAGTGATTAATTCCTCTTCATTGGCAGGTGCCGGATTGGTAACCGTGTTGGTGTCTTTTTCGCAGCTGGAAAAGGCGGCCGCAATGGCCAATACAGGTAACAATAGGTAGTTTTTTGTTTTCATTTTTTATTTGGATCTAAGGTTTAACGGTACAGAAAGTTTGATTTGAACATTTCGGCCAATCTCGTCGGAGAAATATCGGAATCGATTGAGGTAATCGCGATATCGGCGATTCAGCAGGTTATTCACACTCAGCGAAACCACTACCGGTTCACCTCGTTTTTTTATCGACCAATTCCATTGAAGATCAAGCAGAGTATAGTCTTTTGGGGGCGGAGCAAAGTCGTTTAGGGTCAAAATTTGGCCATTCTGCTGAACCAAGGTGATTTGTTCCGGGTATCGAGTTTGTTGGGCCACCCACGAAACACCTAAGGTAACAGAGGTGTTTTTTTGTTGCCAAAGCAAGGCCGCGCGGTATCGATCGGCAGGTTGAAGGACCAGCCACTGCTTGGTATTGCTGTCGACACCTCTTACCACTAGGCATTGAAGGTTGATTTTTAGGGATTCCGATAGCGAGGCTTTGGCATGTGCATCGACACCGTATATGGTTGCGGCTTGTTCAACGTATTGGTAGGTTGGGAAAGCCCCGCGAATGGTGAGGGTGTTTTGACCCGAAGGCACCAAGCTGATGTAGTTGGCGAATCGATTGAAATGCGGATTTACCTCAAAATCAATCAACGGATGTTCGTACGCGAGACTCAGACTTCCGTGCCAAACCCGCTCAGTGCCTAGATTTTGATTGCCCACCTCGATGGTTGCTGAGCCGTGGTGAAGTCCATTGCTGTATAGTTCGTTGACCGCCGGTGCTCGCCACGCATTGGCGATGTGCACGCCCAAGTCAAGCTGATTTTTGCGACGGTTCAAACCCAGCGAAAGAGTCGGTCGCTGATAGGTTCGACGGTCATTGCGAACCCCTTGAGCTGTTGATCGGTAGACATCAAAATCGCGAACATCATAACGCGCTCCCACTTCTGCATAGTAATCAGACCAGTGATATCGCTCTACGGCAAAAAGGCTGAACCCGCGCTGGAAAAAATTCGGAACAAACTGCCGACCCCTAAACGTATTAAATTGGTAAAGTCCTTGAATTCCAATCGAACCATCAAAGTGGTTGTGGTGGTGTAGCTTATACTCCACATCCAACAAATAGGTGGTCAAAAAGTATTGCAATTCAGGGTTGTTCAGGGCCGCGATTGAATCGTTGCGTGCCAGGTCGCGATCGTATTCAAATCGACGGTTGAACTGGCGGGAGAGATTGATTTTTAGCGTGTTTAGATTGCCCAATCGGGTTTGGAATGAGGCTTTCAGCAATTCGTGATTGATGCTCTGATAGGGGCGGTTGATATCGTACGAAAATTGAGCGGTATCAGGGATGTTGGGCCGAGAGTAGGCCCGAACCAAGTCGGTTGTATTGCCCAAGTGCGCACCGCTAAAAATGCCAATGTCAGTAGTAAATCGACTGTAAAAAAGCTCCGTTTGCCAGCGATCTCGCTGGTATCCCAGTGCCCACGAGTAATTTAACTCGCGCATGGCGGTATTTGCGAGTTTGTAATCGGGGGTGTGCAGCGTTCCGCCTCTTTTCAATGTTCCCTGAAGGCGATAGGCGATAGGCAGTACCTTGTTGAGTTTTCCACTTAGCTTGGCACTTTGAGTGTATTGATGGCCGTTCGACTGGTATCCTGAGAAAAGATCGAGGTCTGACGAGGGTACCGAGGGCAAGGGTGCAGGAGCAATAAGCATCACCCCGGCGATGGCCTCAGGTCCGTATTTGACGGTGGAAGCACCTTTGACCAGCTCTATCCGTTCCGCTAACATGGGATCGATTTCGGGTGCGTGTTCAGCCCCCCACTGTTGCCCTTCTTGGCGTATTTCGTTGTTAAGGATTAATAGCCTATTGCTGTGCATACCGTGCACCATGGGTTTACTAATGTTAGAGCCGGTCTGCAACAGACTAACTCCATCTAATGATTCAACGGTCTGACCCAAGTTCATGCCGCGCCGAACCAAGAGTTCCATTTTCTCAAGCCTTGCAACCGATTGACCGGTTTCCCCGCTTAAGCGGTGATCGGATATCACTACTTCTTCCATTTGATGGGTGCTGTGATCCAGCCAGACATTCAGTGTGGTAAGGGGTTGATTGATGAAAATGACCTTTTGCAAGTCGTGACATCCGAAGTGACGTACCGTGACTGTCTTTTTGCCCTGACATAGGTTGGACACCTCAAATCGGCCGAGGCTGTCTGCTGTGGCCTGTTTTCCATCGGGTTCGATGAGCAAAATGGCAAACGCCAAAGCGTCCCCGTTGTCGTGATCGGCAACAGTACCTTCTAAGCGGTATGAACAGGTGTCTTGTGCGTGGGCAGCTAATAAGCCGCAGCTGAGCACTAGAATGTAAATGAATTTCAAGGATTGTCTATCTAAGGTTTGACCATACGAGATTTAAATCCCTCTGGGAGGGCCTCGCGGATCAGTAATAGACAGTGAAAAGGAAACATATGCGCGGCTAGTTGCCGGATGGTTTCCGGCTGAGCCAAATAATATTGCAGTTAGTACCCAGGTTGTGGCAGTGGCGAAAAACACCAGCGGGACGTCGTGGATGAATTGGCACCACGAGCAATCGGATGAATCGGCTACGTCATCGGCCTGAGCCGCCACCTCGATGCGTTGGTGATGACGACCATGCAACCACGGGAGTCCCATAACCAAGAACAAAAACCCGACCAGAGCCAATAGGGCCCAAATGTTTCGGGTGTTGACGGTAGATATGTTCAGGTGCCTGCTCATTAATGCAACAAAGTTGCGAAAAATAATTTAAAAACAAAAACATGGCTGTTGATCCGTACAAATGGAGATGGAAAGCGTTCCTTTTTTCAAGGAGTGAAGCGATTGCGCCATGAGGGATTGGGGCTTACTTACTTTCGTATCTCGCGTTACTGCAAAACAAAGGGGCTGCTCTGATTGAGACAGCCCCTTAAAATGATAGGTTTGAAAGACAGGGAGTCATTCAAACGGCGTGTAACTAAATCAATGGCTCACCTGAATGATTTGGCTTTGAACCCCATCGGTGGTGAAAATTTTAACGATGTATGCTCCTGCAGGCCATGTTTCCACGGAGATTTGGGTTTGTGCTTGGGCAGAAGACCAGATCATTTGGCCAACCAGATTAAAAGCTTGCAAACCGGTCACGGCCGAAGTACTTGGGTATTTTACCCGTAGGATATTGTCGGCGGGGTTGGGGTATAATTGGATGCCCAAGTCCACCTGCAGGTCGGCGATCGATACATCACCCAATGCCAATGTCTTGCGGTTGGTACACCCTTTAGAATCCAAAATTTCGGCCACTAGAAAGGCAAACGGCACATCGTTGAAGATGTTATTAGGAGTAAACACCGATTGATTGATGCTGTAAGTGTAGGGAGGTGTTCCGCCCAAGCCGCTCAGCGTTATGTCGCTGGTTCTGGTTACAAAGTCGTTGGTGACTAAGGTGTTCAAACGCAAGCTGTCAGGAGCGGTTAAGGTCGTAGTCAACAAGTTAGAAACACAGCCTGCCCCGTCTTTTGCGTAGATGGAATAGGTTCCTTTACCTAGGAAGTTGAACTGATTGCCAAACTGATAGTTCTGACCGTTGTCGATGCTGAACTGGTAGTTTCCTGGGTTTTGAGATCCAGCGGTTAGTCGCAAGGAGCCGTCTTTGCTATCTGAGCAACTGGGATTGGTTCGGGCACTAACGCTTACGTTGAAACCAACCGGGTTAGTCAATGTAAAGCTCAGATCGATGATCTGACCGCAACCAATATCAAAAACCCTAAAATTGTAAGTGCCAGCCGACAATCCAGTAAATACCGAGTCTTTCTGAGGAATACCGTTGTTGAAAATGATGCGGTAATCGCCAGATCCACCGTTCATGCTGATTCTTATTATTCCGTCGTTGCCATTGCTGCAAGTAACTGGTTTTACTTGAAATACAGCAGCCGTAAATGGTGAATTGAGTTCTTTGATTTCAATGGTATAGGCTCGCGTGCAGCCTGATGGTGCCCTTCCGTAAACATTGTAAATGCCGGGAGAAAGCAGTCGGAATAAGGTGTCTGTTCCGAAATTAACATTGTCAATGCTAAACAAGGTTCCGGCAATGCTCGCACCGCCAATGATAGCAATGGTACCTCCCGTGCCGCACTGAGCGTCTTTAATTTTCACCACGTTGAAGCTCAGTTCCTCACCGAGTCGTATGGTATCTCTGGCCACGGCACTACAACCCTTGTTGTCGCGAACTGTGGTGGTGTAAACGCCTTGACTGAGGTTAGTTACCTTGAAGCTCGGATTGAAGGCGGGTACAGTCGATTGGAAACTACCCAATACTACTTGAGCAGTATAAGGCGCGGTTCCACCTTGCGGAAAAAGCGTAATAGAACCTTTGTTGGTGCCATCGCAATTCACGTCGATTGGCAAAGTAGTAAGGGTGAGGCTATCGGGTTGCGAAATAACCACCGAATCGGCAAATACAACACATCCCGTTATATCATCAATGATACGAACGGGATAGGTCCCCGCGCGAAGGTTGTTAAATTTAAACGGTCCACTTTGCACATTTCCATTGAAGTTGATGCTCAATTGGCCATAACCTCCGGTGGTGAATATATCCACATTGCCATTCGACAAACCAAAACAGGTAACGTTGTTGATGGTGTAGGTGTAGTTGATAGGTCCAGGCTGTTGCAGCGTTCTCGATTTAGTGAGTTCGCATTTCGCGTTGTTTACAATACGCACCGAATACGTTCCTGCTGCTAAGTTGGCGGTCATGAAGTTCAGTCGCAAATCGCTATTGGGAACCCCGTTCAGGTTGGCTTGGGTCCAATCGGATGCTCCAACGGCATTGGTTAGGAACAGTGAACCGTCGCCAGATTCAAAGCAGGTGAGGTTGTTGCCGATGATATCGAACGTTACGGGTTTGTTGACAATCACCACTTCTGTACTGCCTCGCAAGCCCATGGGACAGCCGCCGTTGTTGCGAATCACTGAATTGATCCGGAATCTGTTTATTCCGTAAACCAAATTGTTGACCGGAATGTTAAGCAAACCATTGGTATAGTTCACGGTAAAAGTATTGCCCTTGGCAACGTCTTCAATGACAAAGGTTAAGGCCTCATTGTTGAAATAGTTGAGCGTCAAAACTGCGCTATTACCCGTACAAATGGTGTCGTTGTTGGTGTAGAACCCATCGAAGCCGGGTTGGAGGTCGGGACCTTGACGGGTAAATGAGATTAAATTATTTACAATGTTGGCAGGACAACCATTGCCATCTACAAATCGCGAGATGAAGTAGTTGACCTGACTGGCTCCTTTGGTTACACCGCTATCGCTGTACTGATAGGCACCTGACGAGGTGGTAATGGTGTCTTTTGAGAAGGCTGATTCTACCACAAAGTTGAATGGGGGGAAGCCGGTGATCGAAATATTGATTTTCAATTCTTCGTTGGCATCGCAGTACTTGTTGCCAATGCCTTGCAAGGTAACCTGTGCAGCCGGACTGAAATCGACTAACACCTCGGCGCTACTGGTGCTGCAAACGGGTCCATTTGATTCAGTCCATCGGAAGATATACTGCCCGATCTGAGAGACGGCTACCGTAGTGCCCGGATTGTTGGCTTGATTGAAAAGAGCACTTCCCGGTCCCGATACAAAGGACCAAGTTCCGGTGCCAGCCGAGGGAACAGCTGCCAATCGCGCTACGGTTCCGCAGGTGTCGAAATTAAAGCCTGCATTGGCTATGGGTTGTTGACGAACGGTAAAATTCACCACATCAGCAATGGGTGCGCAAGGCGATTGCAGTTCCGACCATTGGAATTGGTATACCCCTGCTGCATTTACGGTTACCGAGGTCGTCGCCAAATTGCTGTTGACAAAATTGGCGGTGCCCGGGCCGTTGAGCAGCGACCAAGTGCCAGTTCCCACCGTAGGGACTGCTTTTAAGTTGAAGGTAAAGCCACAAACCGTGCTGTCGTTGCCCGCAAAGGGCACGGGAACCGCCTTAAATTCGTGCACTACCGTATCGCGCGATACAGGGCATCCGCCATTGGTTTCCGACCATACTGCCGTGTAAAAACCAGGGCTTGAAACGGTTACGCCGCTATTGGCTTGTGTATTGTTGCCGAAGGATAGTCCGGCTGTTACCGCCGTCCATAGACCAAAGCCTCTTGATGGTCTGGCAGCAAGTACCCCGCTTTGTCCGCAGTAGGTGCTGTCGGGGCCGGCATTGGCAATAGGAGCGATGGCAAATTGAACGGTTACCCTATCGGCTACCGAACAGTCGGGTCCAACGAGCGACCATTCAAATACATAGGTTCCCTCTAAATCGACCGTGAGGCTTGTGTTGGCCTGGTTGACATTGGCAAAAGTGGCTGTACCTGGACCGCTTACCTGCGACCAGGTACCAGTGCGCTGAAAACCTGCTGGTTGAGCGGCTAACGTTGTTGATAATCCGCAGATGGATTGGTCGATTCCAGCTTGGGTGGTGCAAGCTTCGCAGATGATTGCACTCTCTACAGCGCCTAAATCAATTTCTGCATTGCCGTCGAAGGTGCCGTCGAATAAGCGGTTATTCCCCAGCAGGTCGGTAAGGGGCAAGGAGGCGGCTAGGTAAGAAACGTTGTCGCCCTTGTCAAGCGTAGGGGAACATTTGAGTGGACTGTAGTTCGCGTCGAGTTGAGGATCAGCGCTGATGTTGCTGTTTTTGTTGGTCAAGTTGTTCTCTGCGGTGAGGCAAAAAGCTACATCGAGCGTATCAGCCGAGTTGACCAAAACGCCGTCGGTAGATGCGAAAATGTTGTTCCACACCACGCAGTTGCGGAAGGCAAGGGTACTCGATCCGTTCTTTTGGTAAAGAATACCTGTAACACCGCCGGTGTTGTCCATTACCGTGTTGTTGAAGAACTTTGCATCGGTATTGCTAGCGTTCAAGAAAACACCGCCACCGTCAGCGGCATCGTTCTGGTAAATGAGGCTGTTGGCTATTACACTCTGACCGGATTGAAAGATGGCACCGCCTTTTCCAGTGCTTGCTCGGTTGTTGAAAAACACACATGCCAGGATCTGATTGAGGCCTGTGGCCGATGAACCGTAAAATCCTGCGCCATCTCCACTGGAAACCTCATTGAAGCTCACGGTGCAGTTGGCCAGTACAATCGATGTGTTGAGGGCTACTACACCCCCTCCGTTGCCCGAGTTGTTTGCCGCGCCTGTTATGGTAAAACCTTCAATGCGAACGGGTTGTAGGAGATTGTTGAGGAGTAGAATTTGCTGGGCATCGATGCCAAAATCGATGGCGCTGTTGTTGTTGACATCGCCGCTGAGAATGGTGGGATTGTCCTTTGGATTGCGCAAGTGAAAACCATCGCCCGCATTGAAGCCACCAAACCAAAGTTGACCGCTTTTGGGTTCAAAACGATCTATGGTTGAGGTGAGTCGGTACGTTCCCTTGGCAACCAGAATGACGGCATCTGCATTGGCATTGGTCGCGGCCGTTTGCAGTTGGGTATAAGCATCGGTCCACGACGAACCGTTGTTGAGCCCTGCGGCATTGAGGTCGACATACACCGTGTCAGCGGCGTTGGCGATCGGGATAAGCCCAAAGGCGGCAAGGGAAAGGGCAATTTTAAGGCGATGTAACATTCTCAACATATCGTTAATTTACGAAAAGCTAAAACCTTGTAAAGATAAGAATGCTTTTCGAAGCTTTGTGGATAAACGTCAAAATGTTGAGCAGGTAGCCTGTTGCCCGCCAAAGCGGTAGCGCTTAAATGGCGCTACCGGGTTTGTTGAGGCGTATATTGCAGGTAATCTCAATGTCTTCGCCCACCACATAGGTGTCGGCAAGACTGTTTAAATTCCATTTGAGGTCGTAATCCAATCGATTGATTTTGCCCAATAGTTTGAATCCTACCTTAGTCTGACCGTCGATGGGATCGGAAACCGTACCGCCGTATTTCACATCAAACGTTTCTACCTTGCTGATGCCGTTGATGGTCAATACGCCAGTGAGCTTGAGCTTCGATTCGCTTACCCAACGCAGGTTGGTGCCTTCGAAGGTAATGTAAGGGTACTTTTGAATGTTAAAAAACTCCCTGCTGCGCAAGGTATTATCGCGCTCAGAGTTGCCGGTATCAATGCTTTTAACGTCGATTTTTAAACTGATCTTTGCGTCAGAAAAATCCTCCTTCGTACTGCTTACTTTGAGTTGATAATTTTTAAATTCACCATTGATCTCAGAAATGAGCAGGTGAGAAGCGGTAAAACCAAGTCTGGAGTGATCGCGATCGCTGCTCCATTCGGTGGTGCTTTTCGATGCCGATAGCAGCGCTGCGCTGCACAAGGCGATAAGTAGTGTTCTCATGGTGTGTGTGGGTTGGTTTCTACGAAGGTAGACCGACCAAGGGGTCGCAGCAAACCCGCAAATGGCGCTGTGTTGATCGTTTTTAGCTTGATGGTTTGCTCGACATTAGCTCGCAAGTCATTGTAAATCAATAAATTAAAAACGATGTTAAACGCTTATTCACCTACTTAAAATTCTGTTAAAACGTCCCGAAGGCCGCTGGGAGGTTTAAACGGTCGTCTCCAAAAAAGAGTGGTGCCTCTTTTTTGCAAACGATTATCCGCAGTTTGTTTTAAGCTACTTGAAGAGGGGGATGCTGGCAAGCGTCAACCTGTTGAGTAAGAAATGGATCCCATAACACAAAAAAAAAGAGCCCGCATTTCAGTGTTATAGGCTGAATGCAAGGCTCTTTGAGAGTTTAAACGAGCAGTTGGTTAGGCGTGCACCGCTACCATGTTTTTAATGATGGCGTCGCCAAACTCAGAACATTTAAGCAAAGTGGCGTTATCCATCAAGCGATGGAAATCGTAGGTTACGGTTCTGTTGTTGATGGCAGCTTCTAATCCTTTTACTACCATGTCGGCTGCTTCTTGCCAGCCTAGGTATTCCAATAGCATCACACCTGAAAGGATTACCGACGATGGATTCACCTTATCTTGGTTGGCGTATTTGGGCGCAGTACCGTGTGTTGCTTCAAATATGGCGTGACCGCTGATGTAGTTGATGTTGGCTCCGGGAGCGATACCAATACCGCCAACGATGGCTGCAAGTGCATCGGAGATGTAGTCGCCGTTGAGGTTTAATGTTGCAATTACTTCGTAATCGGATGGCCGAAGGAGGATTTGTTGCAAGAAAGCGTCAGCGATAGAATCTTTGACCAAGATTTTGCCGGCCTTCAATGCAGCCTCTTGTTCGGCATCAGCAGCCTCTTTTCCTTTCGCTGCTTCGGTGCGCTCGTACTGAGCCCAGGTGTAAACCTTATCGCCGTATTCGCGCTCGGCTAGTTCGTAACCCCACTTCTTGAAACCTCCTTCGGTGAATTTCATGATGTTGCCTTTGTGGACCAAGGTCAGCGATTTGCGGTTTTGCTCAATGGTGTAGTCAAGGGCAGAGCGAACCAAGCGCTCGGTTCCTTCGATAGAAACGGGTTTAATGCCCAAAGATGAGGTTTCTGGGAAACGGATTTTTTTAACTCCCATTTCATTTTGAAGAAAGTCCTTCACCTTAGCTACTTCTGGTGTTCCGGCCATCCACTCAATACCGGCGTAGATATCCTCCGTGTTTTCTCTGAAGATCACCATATCCACCAACTCGGGTTGCTTAACCGGAGAGGGAACTCCGTCGAAATAACGCACAGGGCGCACACAAGCGTATAGGTCGAGCTGTTGACGCAAGGCCACGTTAAGTGATCGGATACCGCCGCCAACGGGTGTGGTAAGCGGACCTTTGATGGCAACCAAGTATTCGTTAATAACCGAAAGGGTCTCATCAGGCAACCAATTGCCGGTTTGGTTAAAGGCTTTCTCGCCGGCGAGTACTTCTTTCCATTCTATTTTGCGGGTACCGTTGTACGCTTTTTCAACAGCGGCATCAAGCACGCGCTGCGAAGACTTCCAAATATCTGGGCCCGTTCCATCGCCTTCAATAAAAGGAATGATAGGATGGTTTGGCACATTTAGCTTGCCGTTGGTAACGGTTATTTTGTTTGCACTCATGTTGGATTGCGGTTTGTGTTTGTATAAGAGGTGCAAATTTAGTATATTCTACTGTATCATTTTGTTGAATCGCTCATCTGAGTGACATGGAAATGAATGGTGGCCCATGACGTGGGCTTTAGGCGAGCGTTTTTGGCTAGCCTTAACGCGCTAAAACGCAATAAATCATGCGCGGTTAGCAGGAAAGTGGTCGTTACTCGCCAAAGCACACGCGTGGTTTTCTAACGCATACGATATCCGAAATCAAAAGTCTACGTCGAGCCCCAATTTACTGACCAAAATCTTGATCGCGGGGTTCTCTTCGGCCAGGGCCTCGAGTTTGGCGCGGTCGGAATACAGGGCCACTTTTTCGTCGGTCTTTACCTGTTCTAGATGCAATTTCAAGTGAAAATTCTGGAGCCGTTTGCGCAAATAATCCATTAGCTCGGTGGTTTCGCGCTCAAAGTCGCGTTTTTGAACCAGGTTATAGATCTTGTAGTGCACTTCTGTTTCCTCTCGCAGCGTTGGTTTTTCGGCCGTCATGGTCGTGTAAAAGCTGTCTTTCTCGGCTTTTTTGACTACCTCGGCATATTCTGCCCAAGCTGCAATTAACTCGCCTTCGGTGATGACTGTTTTAGGCAGATTGCTCAATTCTTCTTGCGCCTCGGTCTTTGCTTCCGCGTTATCGTCGCCAGAGAGGATCGACTTTATGGATAGTCCAAGTGCCGACTTTCCTTTCAGGTTGATTTCAGGTCGTGCCGTTTTAACCGGGTCCGCCTTTGGAATGGCGGTGGCAGTAACCGGCTCAGAAGCCGCGGGCTTTGTGGATTCCGCCTTTGGCGAAGGCATGGGAACGATGTCGTTCTTGCGGTAGTGCGACGGGGGAATGATTAGTGAATCATTTTTTTTTTCTCCCTCCTGGTATCGGAGTGAGCAAAGCTTCATCAGGGTGAGTTCAACCAGCAGCTTTTGATTTTTGCTCTGTTTGAAATGGAAGTCGGCTGTTTGTAGCATGTCAAGGCCCTTGAGGAGCTGACTAATTTCCAAAACCTTGCTTTGAGCGAGGTATTTCTCCTTGATATTTTCAGCTACATCCATCAATCCAATGGTGATGGGATCTTTACAAACCATCAGGTTTCTGAAATGCTCGGCCAAGCCAATCATGAAGTGCTGCCCATCAAATCCCTTTTCGGTAATGTGATGGAAGGCTAAGAGGGCCTGTGGAATCTGCTCGCCCGCAATGGCATCGGTGACTTTGAAGTAGTAGTCGTAATCGAGCACATTCAAGCTGTCGATTACAGTTTGATAGGTAAGCTGATTGTTGGTAAACGAGCACAATTGGTCAAACATCGACAAGGCATCGCGCAGTCCACCGTCGGCTTTCTGGGCAATGATATGAAGTGCCTCTGGCTCGGCTTGTATGCCTTCTTTTTGTGCAATAGCAGCCAAGTGATCGACCATGTCCTGAATTCGAATCCGCTGAAAGTCGAATACCTGACACCGGCTGAGGATGGTGGGAAGAATTTTGTGTTTCTCGGTGGTGGCGAGAATGAAAATGGCATAGGGAGGTGGTTCCTCAAGCGTTTTCAAAAAGGCATTAAAGGCGGCCGTCGAGAGCATGTGAACCTCGTCGATGACATAGGTCTTGTATTTTTTGCCTGCTGCAGGTGGGATGCGCACCTGGTCGATGAGGTTGCGAATGTCGTCAACGCCGTTGTTGGAGGCGGCATCGAGTTCAACCACATTAAATTCATCCATCTCTACTTGATCCAGCTCGTCGGGGTTCGTCAGGTTTACCGCGCGAGCCAAAATGCGCGCACAGGTGGTTTTACCCACACCTCGGGGTCCACAGAACAGAAAGGCCTGCGCCAACTGATTGTTTCGAATGGCGTTTTTAAGCGTGTTGGTAATAGACTGTTGGCCAATCACACTGTCGAAGGTGACGGGTCTATACTTTCGCGCTGAAACAACAAACTGACTCATGAATCGAGTAAATGATGGGGTCAAATATACACCGCTTAACGGGGTTCAGGAGGGTGTGTTATTAACTTTTGTTCAACCTCGGGCTGTCGAGGGTTTAACGCTATTTACGGGTCGATTTTACTGGGGTTGAGCAGCCAATATCTTGGCACTGGCCCCTGTATTGGCGTTTACATACCATTTCTGAACGTCGCTCACAATTTTTAGCAACATCGGATTTCGCTCAAATCGATCGATGGCCTCTTCCAGCGATTCATATCGATCTATGGAAAAGGCCGCTTTTTTATCGACCAATTCAACGGCCTCGTGAAAGCCGGCGTACTGCGGTCCGAAGAAGATCGGAATGCCGAAAACGGCAGGTTCCAATATGTTGTGCAATCCCGATCCAAATCCACCTCCCACCACGGCGTATTTGGCATAGCGGTATATGTGTTTGAGCTGCCCAACACTGTCGATGATCAGCACAGGCTTATGGGGGTCGGGATTGCCCGTGCTAAGCAAGGTGCAATGATTTTCACCCAAACGCTCCACCACCTTGCGGATAAAATCGGGCCGAACCTCATGGGGTGCTAAAATGACTGGGATTTCAGGATGCGAGGCGATCCATTTGGCTGCCCATTCGATTTCAGGTTCCCAGGCAGAGCCGAAGACCAGCGCTTTTTTGGGGCCTAAAAATTGCTCGACCAGCGGAAGGAGTTTGTTCTCGGTAAAATTTTGAAGTACCCGATCGATGCGTGTGTCGCCGCTGATGCTTGCGTGCTCGATTCCGTTGGCATGCAATACGTTTAAACTGCCCTGATCCTGCACAAAAATATGGGTGAACCGCTGCAGCGATTTTTTGAACCAAGCCCCCCACGGTTTGAAATAGATATGTGAGGGCTTAAAAACCGCCGATATGAGGTAGAGTGGGATCTGGCGTTGGCTGATGAGGGCGATGTAATGGTGCCAAATTTCGTATTTAACGAAGTAACAAACACTCGGTTGCGTGATGTCCAAAAACCGCTTGGCCCGTTGTGGCAGGTCTAAGGGTAGGTAGTCGGCATAGTCGACTAAAGGCGTGGGTTTGAAGTTGAGCATGCCCGAAGGCGAGAAAAAGGTAACCCAGACTTGGTAGTTAGGGTGTTTGGTTCGAAGTTGCTCAATGACGGGCAGTGCTTGCTCGTATTCGCCGAGCGAGGCGCAGTGAAACCACGCCAATGGCTGACGCTCCGCGCGCTGAGCAGCGGCCTGGGCGAGTCTGAATTCCCAATTTTCCCGCCCAGCAATCCATTGTCGGGCTTTCTCGCTGCGCAGCGCCGCCAAACGAATGAGCCACTCATAAGCTGCGAGGGCCAGTTGATAGGCCAGACGCATCAGTCGTAGTAGAAGTTGTTCGACGTTCGTTTGTACAGGGATATGCTCCAACCCAACCGAACGCCATATAGGATGTCCAAACGCTTGCGCGTATCGGCTTGACGGGTATCGAAATTAAAGCTGCGTCTGGATTGGGTAAAACCCTGAACACACTCAAAACCCACCATGAAATTGATCAGCTTGTTGTTCGACATGTGCATGTAACCCAAGAACTGACTTAGCATGGGGCCATTGGTGAGACGGTCGTATCCTTTTTTGTAATCGCCTTCGAGTTGCGGAATTCGGTTGTTTTGGTGCTCTACACGAATTTTGTGCTGCATGAATCCGCCGCCCAGCTTAACCAATAATCCTGAGTTGGGATTGGGCCCAATGATGGGGAATAGCTTGCCGACACTGGCGGTTAATGTGAATCCACGCTGAAAGAGGATGACTTGTGAGATGCGACTGTCTTGATCAAAAATCTCGCCCTCGTCGGAGGAAATCCCCTTTAAAAGGTCTTTTTCCTTCACCTGTCGGCTAAACATAAAACTCGACTCCGCGCCAAAGAGAAAGTTTTTGGAGGTTTTGTAGAACACCGATCCACCGATGTTGCTGTTAAGTCCGAAACGCTCTTTTAACGTGCCTGCGGGCTGGGTAAGGGCATACGAGAAATGCAGGAAGGGCAAATTCTCTGGTTTTCCTTTGATATCTTTTTGCGCCCAAATTTGGGTGGGTGAGGCCCACAAAAAGATAAATATAAATAATTTACTGATATAAAGTAGATTACGCATAAGTTGGCAAGGGTTCTAGGTACGATTCAACGCTAGATTTTCTATATTCGCGCCCAAAGTTAATAGAGTTTTCATGCAAAACCTCCAAATGGTTGACCTTCAAGGTCAGTACCGAAAGATACAAAAAGAAATTGATGAAGCCGTGTTGGGGGTTGTTCGCTCAACGGCTTATATCAACGGTCCGGAGGTTAAATCGTTTCAACAAGAACTGGAAGCCTATTTAGGTGTTTCGCACGTAATACCCTGTGCCAACGGAACGGATGCCCTTCAAATTGCCATGATGGCCTTGGGGCTGCAACCGGGCGATGAGGTTATTACAGCCAATTTTACCTACGTAGCCACTGCCGAGGTGATCGCCCTATTGCGTTTGAAGCCGGTTTTGGTCGATGTAGATCCAAATACGTTTACCATCGATCCAAAGGCCGTTGAAGCCGCCATTACATCGCGAACCAAGGCCATTGTGCCTGTTCATTTGTACGGTCAGTGCGCCGATATGGAAGCCATTGGAGCCATAGCCGAGCGTCATGGATTATTTGTTATTGAAGATACGGCCCAGGCCATTGGTGCGAATTACACTTTCTCCGACGGTCGAGTAAAGAAGGCTGGAACCATGGGAACCATTGGTTGTACCTCGTTTTTCCCATCGAAAAACCTCGGGTGTTATGGCGATGGAGGTGCATTGTACACCGATCGCGAAGATTTGGCCCACAAGGTCAGACAAATAGCCAATCACGGCCAATCCAAGCAGTATTACCACGATGAGGTAGGTGTGAATTCGCGACTCGATAGCATTCAAGCCGCCATTTTGCGCATTAAGTTGCGTCACCTCGACACATACAATTCCCACCGCGCATGGGCCGCTTCGGCATATACCCAGCAACTGAGCGAGGTAGTGAACCTGATCACACCCGCACTGTATGATCGCAGTACCCACGTTTTTCACCAATACACGCTGCGGGTCACCAACGGTCGGCGCGATGAGCTCAAGGCCTATTTAGCCGAACGCGGCATTCCCGCCATGATTTATTATCCGGTTCCCCTCCATTTGCAGAAAGCTTATGTAGATGAACGCTATGGATCATCGGCATTTCCGGTTACACAGGAGCTGTGCGAACAAGTGATCTCCCTGCCTATGCACAGCGAATTAACGCAGGAGATCATCGACCACATTTGTATTCACATCAAGACTTTTATGCAAGCATGATAAAAATAGCAGTAGTAGGCACAGGTTATGTAGGCCTGGTTACCGGAACTTGTTTTGCCGAAACGGGTAATGAAGTAATCTGTGTTGACGTTGATAAAGCCAAGGTAGAGCGTTTAAAAAACGGCGAGATACCCATTTATGAACCCCATCTCGACGTATTGTTCGAGCGAAATATCAAACAAGGTCGCCTTTCGTTTACGACCGATCTTGCCGCTGCTGTTGAACAGAGCACTATAATTTTTCTGGCGCTTCCCACCCCTCCAGGGGAAGATGGATCGGCCGATTTATCTTATGTGCTGGGGGTTGCGGAGCAGTTGGGAGGTATTATTACCGATTACAAGGTGATTGTCGACAAAAGCACCGTGCCCGTAGGTACCGCAGAGCTCGTGAGAGAGGCTGTGGCCAAAAAGGCCATTTGCGAATTTGATGTCGTTTCCAATCCGGAATTTTTGCGAGAAGGTTTTGCGGTTGATGACTTCCTCAAACCCGATCGCGTGGTGGTGGGAACCTCATCAGCCAAAGCCAGAAAAATCATGGAGGACCTTTACAAGCCTTTTGTTCGACAGGGAAATCCCATCCTTTTTATGGATGAAAAATCGGCTGAGCTGACCAAGTACGCTGCCAATGCCTTCTTGGCCACGAAGATTACGTTTATGAACGAGATAGCCAACTTTTGCGAGAGAGTAGGCGCTGATGTCGATATGGTTCGCCGAGGTATGGGCACCGATAGTAGAATAGGATCTCGATTTTTATTTCCCGGCATTGGATACGGAGGAAGCTGTTTCCCTAAGGATGTGCAAGCTTTGCACTATTCAGGTCTTCAACATCAATACGCTTTTCAGATCATCGACAGCGTGATGAAGGTGAACCAAGAGCAAAAATTTGCCCTGGTGAAAAAGGTTATGAATCACTACCAGGGCGATGTAAAAGGAAAACATTTTGCCGTTTGGGGATTGGCTTTTAAACCCGATACCGATGATATCCGCGAGGCCCCGGCCTTGTACATGATCGATGCTTTGCTGGAGGCCGGTGCAACCATCAGCGCTTTCGATCCCGAAGCGATGGAAAATGTAAAACGCGTCAAGGGAACGGCCATTTCATTCGCCGATAACGAGTACGAGGCCCTCAACGGCGCCGATGCGCTGCTCATAGCAACCGAGTGGGCGGAGTTTAGAAACCCCGATTTCACTCGCATCAAAAGCCATACCAAATTGATTTTTGACGGTCGGAATTTATATGACCTTGATCAAATGCGCGAATTGGGCTTTCACTATGAAAGTATTGGCCGTCAAACCGTAGAAGGCATATGAAAAAGGTATTGATTACCGGCGCGGCCGGTTTTTTAGGGTCTCACCTCTGTGATCGCTTTGTCAAAGAAGGGTTTTATGTGGTGGCGATGGACAACCTTATCACTGGCGATCTGAAAAACATTGAACATCTGATGCACTTGCCTCACTTCGAGTTCTATCATCACGATGTGGCTAAATATGTGCATATTCCGGGTGAGTTGGATTACATTCTGCATTTTGCCTCTCCAGCCAGCCCCATTGACTATCTCAAAATACCCATTCAAACCCTCAAAGTGGGTTCGCTAGGTACCCATAATTTATTGGGTTTAGCGAAGGCCAAAAACGCCCGAATCCTGGTGGCCAGCACCAGCGAGGTGTACGGCGACCCGATGGTTCACCCTCAAACCGAGAGTTATTGGGGCAATGTGAACCCCATTGGTCCGCGAGGGGTGTACGACGAAGCCAAGCGTTTTCAGGAGGCCATAACCATGGCGTATCACCGTTTTCACGGCGTGGAGACTCGAATTGTCCGCATTTTCAACACCTATGGTCCCCGCATGCGCCTGAACGACGGTCGCGTATTGCCCGCATTTATTGGTCAGGCGCTTCGAGGCGAGGATCTCACCGTATTTGGCGACGGTTCACAAACGCGCTCATTTTGTTATGTCGATGACCTGATCGAGGGCATCTACCGCTTGTTGATGAGCGATTATGCCGAACCGGTGAATATTGGCAATCCGTCGGAGATCACCATTGCACAATTCGCTGAGGAGATCATTAAATTGACGGGCACATCGCAAAAGGTGGTTTATAAGCCGCTTCCGGTCGACGATCCGATGCAACGTCAACCCGATATTACCTTGGCCCAGAAATTGTTGGGTTGGGAGCCCAAGGTAGATCGCGCTGCGGGCTTGAAAATAACGTACGATTATTTTCGTTCTCTTCCTCAAGAGGAATGGAACAAACAGGCTCACGACTTCACGGCATTCAACAAAAAATAATGCACTATCAAGCGCACGAGACGGCGGTCATCGACGAACCTTGTCAGATTGGGGCAGGTACCAAGATCTGGCATTTCAGTCACGTTATGGCTCATTGTGTGCTAGGCGAAAATTGCAACCTGGGTCAGAATGTGGTGGTATCGCCCCACGTTCAACTGGGTCGCAATGTCAAAGTTCAGAACAACGTATCGCTTTACACCGGCGTGATCTGTGAGGACGATGTTTTTATAGGTCCTTCTGCCGTGTTTACCAATATTCTCAATCCCCGGAGTGCAATTGTTCGGCGCGATCAATACCTCGAGACCCGGGTTCGCCGAGGGGCTTCTATAGGTGCCAATGCCACCATTGTATGCGGTGTAGAATTGGGCGCTTTCTGCCTTATTGGGGCCGGTGCGGTAGTAACCCAATCGGTTCTTCCCTATGCGCTGGTGGTGGGAAACCCCGGCCGACAAGTGGGATGGGTAAGCGAATACGGGCATCGCTTGGATTTTGATGATCAAGGGTTGGCTGTGTGCCCCGAGAGTGGTGAGCAGTATGAACTGAGAGAGGGTAGGTTAGTGAAAATTGCAAACGGGTAAGCCTTCTGTGGTTACTCAGGTCAGCAGCTCCATCGAATCGCAAAATGCAGTTTATAAGTAGTTTTGCTTATTTCTCAATAGGTTGATTTTGGTGTGGTCTCCTGGGTTGTTGCG
>DASUEB010000186.1:0-6362 GCA_036275295.1 Luteibaculaceae bacterium
TAGTTGAAAGCTGGTAGGTAATCCAAAAAGCTTTCACTACTGAAAACTTCAGCTTGTGAAATAAAGTATGCGCGGTGCTGGACTCATTGTAATTGCATTTCTGACAACGGCGGTGGTGCCATTTATGCCCCTTAATGGCTACGGTGTGTTTACATCGGCGACAGCTGAAACCAGCACCCCATTTCAATTGACATAGATAAGATAAGCACTGTTCTTCAGTGGCAAAATCTCTCGTAAACTCTAAAAAACTCTTGTAATTTTTCATCGCTGATTCATTTTGTTTCAGCAAAGCTCACTCCTCACTCCGTAATCTATTTACGGTGTCGAACGTTAAACCGTTAATCCGTTGATTTTATTCCCGTACCCTAGGATTTAAATCAGGAGGTCATTACGCTTTAGAGCGCGTAATTTTAGCCAAATGATGCAATTCAGACAAGGATTTTCTCAGCTTTCCATTTTTTTAGCCGCCCTCTTGGGTGCCAGTTATTCTCAAGCTCAGTACTGTGCGGCAACTGGGCCGAAGTGCAATACGGAAGCTAATAGTTTCATTATCGCAGTATCAACCGACAACGGTTTTAGCAAGACTTCTTTTTGCGCAGATGGTGATACCGCCAGCTTGGGCTATTCAGATTTTACTGCCGATACCATGCTAGCTCAAATCGGAACGGATTTGACCTTAACGGTGAGACCGGGCACACCTTTTGTTGGGGATCTGATGAAAGTGTGGGTTGATTTCAATGCTGACGGCGATTTTGGGGACGCAGGAGAAAATATTGATGTGAACGATGCCCCGGGGGGTACAGGCGATGGTGTTTACACCGCGGTTATCCCCATCCCTGCCGGACAAACCGTTAATTCCTCCACGCGTATCCGCATTCGTACGTTTGACGCCACGGCTAACCCGAATCCGGGGCCTTGTGCAGTTACCGCTTATGGTGAGGTAGAAGACTACACGATTAAGTTCGTTGCTCAATCAGCCCCGACAGCGCTCGCTTATTGTGCATCTAGCTCCAATTGCGGCGCTTATGCGATTACAAGGGTGGCTGTTACGGGTGACAACGGAACTCAAATTAACAATGCCTCAACTTGTACTGCAGGTGTTGGTTACACCGATTACAGCGATTTGAGCGTTACCGTATCATCTGGGAATGCTTACACGCTTGACGTTTCAGCACCAACGGGCGCAAGTACAACCAATGCTCAGGCAACCTTGTATATTGACTGGAATAACAACGGAGTTTTTGACCCCAACGAGAGTTATTTATCCCCTTATTCAGGAGGATTTTCTTTCAATTTTACCCCTACAGCCACTGCAACTGGGCTGGTTCGTATGAGGATTTGTACTGGCAATGGTTCCAATCTACTCAATCCTACACCCGCTGCTTGTGGTGTCAGAGAAGACGAAGGCGAAACCGAGGACTACAGCTTATTTGTTGTTTTGCCTACCGATACCATACCGGCCTGCGTCGATAAAACCAAGTGCTCGCCGCTAGATAATGCGGTTAACGTCTGCCAAAAACTGACCTTCCGATGGAATCGTGCTGCCGATGCTACGTCTTATCGTTTCAGTATTTTGCAAGGGACCACACCTATTATTAACGCCGTTTCGGTGACTGATACCTTTTATGTGGTAAATCAAGGTCTGCTCCCCAATACCGCTTACCGTTGGATTGCGCTTCCCTTTGCCGGAGACAATGCCGGATTTGATTGTGATACACTTACCTTTACCACATCGCCCAATTTGGATCCAACCATTCAATTTACTCCTGCAGGTCCCATTGCGGCATGTGAGGAGGAAGTAATAAACCTTGATGGCGCACCTCAGAACGGAACACTGCCGTTGACACATTCGTGGAACGGAGCCAATGTATTGTGGAATGATATGTTGAGCGATACGGCAATCGCAAACCCGATACTTACCGCCAATCAACCAGTTGGTTCTTATAGGTTTGGCTATCGCGTTGTAGATGCTAACGGTTGTTTTGCTCAAGATACACTAAATGTGAATATCAATTCCAAGGCTATAGCAGGCACACTAAGTGCAAATAAAACAGAGGTTTGTGAAGGTGAGAAAGTGCGTTTTACCCTGACAGACTATGACCAGACGGTTACCTGGGAAATAGAAACTGCGCCTGGAGTATATTCAGCGTATACCATGACGGCCATTGATGCCAATACCTTCGAAACACAAGCGTTAAGCATCACGTCGAAGTTCAGAGCCTCGGTATCCAAGGGCAGTTGTATGGCCAATACCAGTGCCCTTGAAATTGTGGTCAATGCATCGCCAGCCAAGCCTGTTATTGACGTTCCAGCTACCGTTGCATGCGCCAACGATCCTATTGACCTTAGGGTTGTGAACCATACTTCAGGACTAACTTGGTCAACAGGAGAAACCACCAATAGTATCGTCGCTTCGCAGAGTGGATCGTATTCGGTTACGGTTACAGACCTCGAAGGCTGCGAGAATTCTTCAGATCCTGTGGTGATTACCATCAATGCACTTCCAATGGCCCCAACCATTGGAGTTCAAGGCAACCTAACCTTTTGCGAAGGTGGCCAAGTAAAGTTGTTCTCTAATTATGTAGGTGGCAACAACTGGTCAACTGGACAGAATACGGATACCATTGTGTTATCCGTTTCTTCCCCCGTGGTAACTTTAACCTATACCAACGCTAACGGCTGTCAGGCCAGCTCGAATCCAGTTGATGTAACTGTGCTTCCCGCCCCTGCCAAGCCTATTGTTCAGGTAAGTGGTCCTGCGGTTTTGTGTGAAGGATTAGATTACGTGCTGACCACCAATTACAGCAGCGACTTGGTTTGGAGCACAGGTGCGCAAACTTCCTCTATCACAGTCCGCACTTCAGGCACTTACACAGCTACATATTTTGGCGCAAACGGTTGTCCTGCAGAGTCTGATCCTTTTGCTTTGGCACTAAATCCCAAGCCTATCGCACCGCAAATTACCGTTGCGGGACTTTTGTGTGAGGGTTCAACCGTAAAACTAACAAGTAGCTATGTGGGAAATAATTTGTGGAATACCGGTGCAGTATCTGATGCCATAGATGTCTCCATGACCGGCACCTATTCGGTTAGTGTGGTCGATATCAATGGATGTGAAAATTCTACATCCGTAGAGCTAACATTTAATACTGTACCCGACCAGCCCGTAATCACTGCTTCAGGTCCTTTTTGCTCTGGAAATAGCACCACCTTGTCTACTTCCGCCATTGGAAATCTGCTTTGGTCCACAGGCGCCACTACCCGCAGTATAGAAGTTAATGCGAATAGCACAATTGAAGTTACGGTTACCGATGCAAACGGGTGTTTTAATACCTCCCTACCGTTTGCTGTTGAATTTAAGGCTCCACCTGCGAAACCGATTATTCAGCAGATTGGAGATAGTATCTTTACCTCTGTGCAAGCAGCGGCCTATCGATGGTATGATGCCGACGGACAATTGTTATCGGTGACAGATCAAGGATTTTTCCCTTCAAAAGGAGGCAATTATTTCCTAGAGGTGGTTTCGGCTGACGGTTGTGTTTCAGACCGAACCGAGGCCTTCTTCTTCAGTGGCGTGGGTATTTCGGAGGCTGATAAGGCACTCCTCTCACTTTATCCAAACCCTGTTGCTGATCAAATCTTTATCACGGGAAGTGTAGTAGGCCAAAAACTCAGGGTTTTCCTTTTCGATGCCATGGGACGCAAGGTATTAGATGCAGTGGTTGAGGACCAGTTGAATGTGAGCGGTATCGCTGAAGGTGTGTATTCAATTCAACTGATGACCACCACCGGTCAGAACTTGGCGACACGGAAAATCACCATTGTAAGATAAATTGCAAAACTCAAAGCCATTGCCGTCTGTATTGCAGGCGGCAATGGCCAAAAGTTAAAAGTCTTAAATTGTTGAGTTAGTCAAATTTACTAGGATTACAAGCCATAATCATCATCCCTGAATTGCTTTAAAAAGCGTTGTGATATAGCAGTAAGGCTGTGTTGACATATCAAACTACCGTTCCCAATACCCAAGTTACATCGCGTTTAACTAGGTCTTGGGATTACACTGAAGGTGATAAAAATCCAGCGGAACCTTATACTTTTGTCCTTTGCCAGTTGCAACTCATCGAGGAAATCGTTAACTTCGTCCTAAATTTCAAAAAGTATGGGACGATTTTACAGGATGATTTTTGGTTTGTTAGCTATGGGTTCTATGTCAATGGCCCAAGCCCAGTATTGTCCGCTCTCTGGTTTGTGTGATGATTTTGTGGAATCACTTACCTGCAACAATCTCACTTATGCGGGTACTGCTGGACAGTGTATTACAACCGGTGGTTACGAGTATTTGAATGATACCATTTATCTAGACCCAGCGCAACCGACAACGATAGACATTACAATCGGTACATACTTGGATACACGCGTGGTGGGATGGTTTGATGCTAACAGCGATGAAGTATTTGACGCCCAAGAAAGGATAGAATTCCTTACCACTGCGGTTTTGGGCATGCACACAGGTTTATTGGCAGCAAGCCCTGTGGCTGCCGACACGGTTACACGATTGCGTATTGTACTCTACTTAGCAGTTGATGTTATTGATCCATGCAATGGGGCCACCTTATTCGGTGTTTATCAGGTGATTGATATTCCTGTTCGTATAACTTCTGATCCAGCTCCTTCGAATCCATCCACACCGGCGTATTGTGCTGCCTCGGGTGACTGCGGTGCTGCGGGCGCTGCTGCGATTACAAACGTTACACTTATTGGTGATGCTAACACCAGTATCAACAACAACTCGGGTTGCGATAACTACGGTGATTACACCAACTTACAAGCAACCGTATCGGCAGGTCAGACTTATGACATATCCATCGCTGGCGGCAACAATTTACTCGGAATTGCCGGTGTTTACGTCGATTGGAACGACAATGGCAGCTTTGATGACCCCGGTGAGTTTTTTGCCGGTGTTAATGTCCTGCCTCCTTACGCCGCTGTTATTATTCCACCTTTGGTTGGCACCACTGGTTTGAAGCGAATGAGGGTGCGTACTACAGCGCTCCTCAACACACCAGATGCATGTGGTGAGCTTGATTTGGGTGAAGTAGAGGATTATACTCTTTACTATGTAAACCCCAATGCGCCCCTTCCGCAGTGTATCGATGAAAACACTTCTTTTCCGCAAGACTCGGCCACTACTTGCCAATCTTTTATTTTCCGCTGGAGCCCGGTTACCGATGCCACAGGATACCGATTTTCATTGATCGACAGCATGAATGTTCTGGTAAACGAAGTTTCGCTAACCGACACATCCTATCAAGTCGTTAATCCGCTCACCACAGGCCGCACATACCGTTGGGTGGTGGTACCATTCAATGATAATGGCAATGCATTAGGTTGTGACACACTGACCTTCTTCGTTGCACCTAATGCCGATCCAACGGTTTCTATTTTACCTGCTGACAGCATAGATGTTTGCCGTGGAGTTGATTTGGCCTTGGATGGAAATCCACAAAATGGAACCCCCGCGTTTACGCATCTTTGGACTGCGTTAAACGGTGGAGTGCTAGATGCTACCAACGCGCAACAAGTCTTATTCACGGGTTCAAATCCTCTCGGTACTTATCGATTTAGCTATCTCGCTACAGATGCTAACGGCTGCTCTGCTTCAGACACCGTGTTAATCAATGTTCAACCGCCGGCTTCTGCAGGTAGTGCAAATGCTCAGCCCGGACAAATTTGCAGCGGTCAGACCACCAATTTTCAGGTATCAAATTCAATTGGAACCATTAGTTGGGAGTCAGGTCCAACCGCTGCTGGCCCATGGACAACTGCATCGCTAACCGATAACGGGATGGGCTTGTTCACCACAGATGTCCTTACAGCCGATATTTATTTCCGCTATACAGCCACTCTTGGAGTTTGCTCTGAAACCTCTTCTGCTCTGTTTATTGAAGTTTTACCCATACCAGCAAAACCAATTGTGTTAGCCGATTCGTTGGTGGGTTGTGAAGGAAATGGCATAGTTCTTCGCACCGTAAACTACAGTGAGGACATTGTTTGGAATGACGATCAGCCTACCGTAAACGACAGCCTGGAGGTTTTTCAAACAGGTTTTTACGTCGCTACTACAACGGGTCTGTGTCCTTCAGCAAGTGACTCGGTTTTTGTCACCATCAATCCATCGCCCCAAAAGCCTAGTGTTTCGGCCCTCGGAGGATCAACGAAATGCGACAATGAAGCATTTACGCTGATTAGTTCTGCGGTTGGCAACAACATTTGGTCTACCGGCGAAACCACAGATACCATTGTTTTTGTTAGCGATGGGGCGGTTACTGTGGCTCAAGTGAATGCATTTGGTTGTCAAACTC
>DASUEB010000187.1:0-5895 GCA_036275295.1 Luteibaculaceae bacterium
GTATTAGGTCCCGAGGAGCTCAACAAACGCCCCGATATTCGCAAGCGCATTTACAAGGACGACTTCATCGATTACGAAGAAGGCCGTTCAGTAGACAGTATGTTCTTCAACCAACAACGTCAGTTTGTGCCGTATCCTCCCATACGCGAAGCCGATGTGTTGTGGAGCAAACAAATTTGGCGTGATATCGAGGTAGGCGAGAAAATCAATCTTCCCTTGTATTATCCAATTACGCCCATTGACGACCGTAAAAGTCTTTTTGATATCATCGTAGAAGCATACCGCGCAAAGCGCATCGTCCCCTTCGAAGGTAAGGAGGATTTCTTCGACGGTCAGTTTAAGCAGGCTCTCACCGTATCGGTTGCCGACAGCACATGCTTCGGAAGAAAATACTCGGAAGAAACCTTCGATGATGAAGGTAACAGTACCGGATTCAAAGATCGATATACACCATACGGTGCTGATGATGTAATCACGTATCGTCTGAAGGAGTACTGGTATTTTGACAAGCAACGGAGTCAGATGATGGTGAAGATCTTAGGTTTGATGCCCATTGTTTCCCTTACTGATAATGCTACAGGCGAGCGGAAACCTCAGGCCACGGCTTGGTTTTATTATCCCGAATTGCGTGGCGTTTTGTGCAACGTTGAAGTTTACAACCGCAAGAATGAAACCGTTAGGCTAACGTTTGATGATGTTTTCATCAAACGCTATTTCTCCAGCCACATCATCAAAGAAGACAACGTGTTCAACAGAACCCTTGCTCAAGCCGGTTACGTTGGGTTTGATCAGCTTGTTGAGTCAGATAGAGTGAAAGAGAAGATCTTCAACTTCGAACACGACTTGTGGGATTATTAATTCCATTTAGTATATTACCTTTGCGGGGCCGTTTCAGAATTGAAGCGGCCCTTTTTTTTCGATTATGATTTCTGTTAACAATCTTACCATCCACTTTGGAGGTCGCTCACTTTTTAATGGCATTACGTTTAATATCGCGCAAGCCGATAAAATTGGTCTGGTAGGCAAAAACGGTGCGGGGAAGTCAACCCTGCTGAAAACCATTGTTTCGGGATCGAATCAATCGGTAAATGTGCCAAAAGGTTATTGCATTGGTTATTTATCGCAACACATTATACAGAACGAGGATAATACGGTGTTTTTCGAGGCCAGTAAGGCTTTTGAGGAGATCAATTCACTTGAGAATAGGTTAGAGGAGGTTCAGCATCAGCTCACGGTTCGCGAGGATTACGAGAGTGATGAGTATATAGGTCTTATCGAGGAGATTAGCTATATATCCGATCGTTTAGCTGTGTTGGATACCGGATCCATCGAGGAAAAGGTGGTTAAAGTATTGCGAGGTCTCGGTTTCACACCGGAGGACTTTGATAAGCCCCTCAAGCAATTCAGCGGCGGTTGGAAAATGCGTGTTGAATTGGCCAAGATCCTATTGCAACCAACCGACGCTCTTTTTCTCGATGAGCCCACCAACCACTTGGATATCACCTCGATCATCTGGCTGGAGCAATTCCTAAAATCATACACCGGCGCGATTCTGCTGATTTCTCACGACAGGCGCTTTTTAGATAACATCACCAACAGAACGGTTGAGCTATACAACGGCAAAATCTACGATTACAAGTTCTCTTACTCTAAGTATATTGAACAACGCGTAGCTGAAATTGAATTGCAACAGCGCGCAGCCAAAAATCAGGCAAAGGAAATCCAGCACACAAAGGAACTTATAGACAAGTTTCGTGCCAAGAAAAATAAGGCCGCTTTCGCTCAGAGTTTGATCAAAAAATTGGAGCGTACAGAGCTGGTGGAGGTCGATGAGATGGATAGCACGGCCTTTAACCTTCGTTTTCCGCCTTCACCCCGCAGCGGCAAAGAAGTGGTTCGAGTAGATCACATTGGTAAACAGTACGGATCAAAAACGGTGCTTCGCGATATCAGCTTCTCGGTGGCTGCCAAGGAAAGGATTGCTCTAGTAGGGAAAAACGGTATCGGGAAATCAACCCTTCTCAAGCTCATAGCGGGCAAGGAAACAGCCTCCTCAGGGGCATCAGAGCTGGGTCATAACGTTTTGATGGGGTATTTTGCCCAAGACCAGGCAGATCGCTTAGATCCGAAAATCACGGTCTTTGAAACCATTGATAACGATGCCATTGGCGATCAGCGCAAAGCTGTTCGTGCCATGTTGGGGAGTTTTTTGTTTGGTCGCGATGAAATTGATAAAAAAGTATCTGTTTTGTCGGGAGGGGAGAAAACCCGTTTGGCCATTTGCAGAATGTTGTTGAGCCCCATTAACTTGCTTATTCTCGATGAGCCTACCAACCACCTCGACCTCGCCTCAAAAGAGGTGCTTAAGGAGGCCATCATGGACTACGACGGAACCCTGATGATTGTGAGCCACGACCGCGATTTCTTGACCGGTTTGTGCAACAAAGTATATGAGATTCGCGATGGTGAATTAAAAGAGCATTTCGGAGGAATTGAGGAGTTCTTGGAGCTTCAACAAGCCGAGTCAATTCAAGACTTTGAGCGCAGTGGACCATCGGTTTTGACTACAGCGGTAACTAACGATAAGGTGAAAACGGCAGATCAGCAGCGCGAGGCTGAGAAGGAATTAAAACGACTCAAATCAAAATCGCATAAACTGGAAGAGGAAATCAACGCCTTGGAGGGAAAAGCCGCTGAGCTGACTGCTTTGATTGCGAAATCGCCAGCTAATTTAGATAAGCTGCTGCGCGAGTACGAGGGCGTTAAAACCGAAATCGACCTCAAGATGAAGCAGTGGGAAGAGGTGGAGCAGCAAGTTATGCAGATGTCCTGATTTAAAAAGCCCGATCTCTTCGCCGGAGCAGCATAAAATCGGCTATCACCAGAGCGGCCATTGCCTCTACGATGGCGACAGCCCTAGGTAACACACATGGGTCGTGACGGCCTTTTCCCGCTATGGTGACGCTTTCTCCGTTTCGATCAATGGTTTCTTGATTTTGCATGATGGTGGCCACCGGTTTGAAAGCCACTTCAAAGGCAATAGGTTCGCCATTGCTGATGCCGCCTTGTATTCCCCCAGAGTGATTGGTTTTAGTGCGCGTTTGGCCATCGGCATCGCGGTAGAAAACGTCGTTGTGTTCGCTACCCAGCATACGGGTTCCATGGAATCCGGAACCCAAACTAAATCCTTTAACCGCATTGATCCCCATCATAGCGTATGCCAGTCGGGCGTGCAGTTTATCAAAAACAGGCTCTCCTAAGCCCACGGGTACTTGAAGGATATGGCATTTAATCACTCCGCCAACCGAGTCGCCGTTTTTGCGGGTTTTTTCAATGAGGTCAATCATCTGCTCTGCCGCTTGCGGGTCAGGACAGCGCACTGGGTTCGCTTCAATCTGTTCCCAGCTTGGTGGGGTTGAAGGTTCGCTGGCAGTTATGTCCTTGACCTGCGAAACGTAAGTAGAGAATGAGATGCCATGCTGCTTCAGCCATTGCTTCGCAATGGAGCCCGCGGCAACCCGTGCGGCGGTCTCCCTGGCCGACGATCGTCCACCGCCCCTAAAATCCACATGACCGTATTTTTGATCGTAGGTAAAATCGGCGTGCGAGGGTCGATACGCTCCCTGCAAATGGTCGTAGTCTTGAGATCGTTGGTTGTTGTTTTCCAATACCAGCGCAATAGGAGTTCCGGTTGTTCTGCCCTCATAGATGCCTGAGAGCACTCGCACTTCATCGGCCTCCTGGCGCTGTGTGGTCAGTTTCGATTGACCCGGTTTACGTCGGTTTAAGTCGCGCTGTATTTCACTCATATCGATGCTTACTCCCGCCGGACAACCGTCGATCACCACTCCTAGACCTACACCATGCGACTCGCCAAAGGTGGTTACCGTAAACAATCGGCCAAAACTATTTGCATTCATCTCTCTTCAAGGTAATTGTTGGATACTGGTTGCGGTAATCTTAAGCCACTCGCGCCAAAACGAAGGAAAGGATTTTTTCACCACGTCGGGATTTTCAAAGGTAAGATCAGGAAAGAACAAGGTAAGTGGGGCAAAGGCCATCGCCATACGGTGATCGTGATACGTTTTTATCAAATGGTTTTCGGGTGGCTTAACGGCTTTTCCTTTTTGCCGGATTTTTCCTTTGCCCATTTCTATGAGTTCAATCCCAAAAGCATTCAGTTCAGCAGTCATGGCTGCAATCCGATCTGTTTCTTTGATGTACAGGGTTTCTAATCCCATCCACTCGGCGTCGATGCCTAAGCCAGCACAGGTAACCATTAAGGTCTGGGCTAAATCGGGTTGATTGTTCAGGTCAAATGACACCTTGCTAGGCATGGGCCTCGACAGATCTTTTGCGATGATTACTCCGGCCTCTGTTTGGGTGGTGTTGACTTGTAAAATCTCATAGATTCGAGCGGTCTCTGCGTCACCTTGAAGGCTTTTGGCAGTGAGGCCTCGCAGAAGAATCTGAAGGTTGGGATGCAGCGCCACTGCGCTGTAAAAATAGGAGGCTGCGCTCCAGTCGGCTTCAATGTTGAGGCGTGTAGCTTGAAAGCCGGGATAAACGCGGATGCTCAAGGGATCCTCGTCTATTTTAACTCCACACTGCTTTAGCACACTGCATGTCATAGCCAAGTAACTCCGACTGGTGGGAAGGTCAGTGAACCGAATTTGAATGCCCTGGGAGGTAAACGGAGCGATGAGTAGCAGGGCACTAACAAATTGGCTGGAAATAGAGGGGTCTATGTCAACGGTTTGAAGGGGTAAATCAGTAGTTCCTTCAACGGCGATTGGTGGATAGCCTTCTTCACCCAGGTATTCAATTTGTGCGCCCAAAATCCGCAAGGCATCCACCAAAGGCCCGATGGGTCGCTGCAGCATTCGTTCGCTACCAGTAATAATGCGCCTTCCATTTCGCAAGCAAGCGGCAGCCGTTAAAAAGCGAAACGCCGTTCCTGCCGGACCCAGGTCGAATAAAGTGGCTCGGTCAAGCGAATCCAAAGCCCGGGTTAAAACCACGGAGTCTTCCGCACTCGAAACAGCATCCACGCGAATCTCACCCCGACTGAGGTATTGCAGGATTAAGGCCCGGTTACAAATACTCTTGGAAAGCGGCAGTTCAATGGATAAATCCATGTATCAAAAGTCTTATTAATTATCTAAATAACCAGTTGAACGGCTTAAAATTTAATGGGATGTTGAGCATCATAGCTAAGCCAGCAGGGCTGCCAAAAACCCCCTGGGTATCGTGACCATATTCTTGTGTCCAATACCCATCTGCAGCATGTGTGTTTACAGCTGGCGAATGAGCCGATGACACCGTCTGATCACGCCGATTTAACAATCGGTTGGTGGTGGCTTTTGACATAGCTCGGGTTCATCACTTCATTCTGGCGGCGAATGCTCTCCGCGTGGATGATCTCGAGCATTTTACGAGTAAATCCGGGGTACAGGCCCAAGGCGTCACCCATATGGGAGCGTTTTTTAACCATCTCATCCCAGCGGTTCACCTGTAAAATGGTCACGCCGTGTTGGCGTTTGTAAGATCCAATTTGGGCAACCACTTGCATTCGCTCGGCCATCGCGTGCATGATTTTCTCGTCAATTTGATCAATTTGGCTGCGGAGTGTGTCGAGGGCTTGCAGAAGCGACGGACTGTCGGTTGTGGGTTTCCGTGAGACCAAACTGCCTAGAATACCGGCTAAATTCTCAGGGGTTACCTGTTGTTTGGCATCGGTCCATGCTTGATCGGGATTCACGTGCGATTCGATCATGAGACCTTGGTAATCGAGGTCAAGAGCGCGCTGCGCGACAAGGGCGAGCAAGTCGCGTTTGCCTGCGATGTGACTGGGATCGCAGATCAAGGGTGTCTGAGGTAGCTCTTGTTTAAAAC
>DASUEB010000188.1:0-4201 GCA_036275295.1 Luteibaculaceae bacterium
TGGCGCTTGGGTTGCAAAACGTATTCCTCGGGATCGGCTTCTCCCAAAACCTCAATGGCTGTTGCTTGCAGCTCAACCGATTGTCCGCCACCTTGCGATGGGATTAGGTCGCCCTGTACACGCAAACAAGCACCGGTATTAACGCCTTTGAGCGCGTCGTCGCTAAATTGTTGCGCATCGGCAACCACTTGTAGGTTGTGGATG
This sequence comes from Luteibaculaceae bacterium, assembly GCA_036275295.1. Classification (GTDB taxonomy): domain Bacteria; phylum Bacteroidota; class Bacteroidia; order Flavobacteriales_D; family Luteibaculaceae; genus DASUEB01. Next base: position 205 of record DASUEB010000188.1, read on the forward strand.
GTTGACCCGTCGTTTAAGGCGATGAACGATACGTTTTTACTGGCTCGGCGGGTTCTTACCCATCCGTATACCTCAATCGATTGACCCGTCAAATGACCACTCAAAATCGATGCTATAGGGGTTGTTGCGCTCATAATGTGAATTCGTGCTGCAAAAAAACGACATTTTGCCGCACACCGACCACACGCGATCGATTTTCCAATCCAACCTCGCGATCGATCGATATCGGATAACAGTCGGTTTCGACAAAAATATCAACTCCATCTGTTGTCAGGTTTCGAAGGGGTCTCTACCTTTGGTTAATCATTTTTAATCCGTCGGTGCATGATAGAAATCCAATCGCATACCCAAGCCAGCTTGCAGCGCACTTGGGACGCGTATACCCAGCCTGAACACATTGTCAATTGGAATTTCGCCAGCGAAGACTGGGAATGTCCTTGGGCGAAGAGCGATTTGCGGGCGGGTGGTCGTTACGTGGCCCGCATGGCCGCGCGCGACGGAAGTATGGGTTTCGATCTAGGGGCGACGTTCACAACCGTAGAACAACCCCATCGCCTAGAAATGTCACTCGACGATCAGCGCCGCGTGGTGGTCCTCTTCACTCATGAACCGCAGGGAACTCGCGTTCATGTGTCGTTCGATGCCGAGAACGAAAACCCAACCGACCTGCAGAGAATGGGTTGGCAGGCTATTTTGGATCGGTTCTGTCGATACGCCGATACGCTGTAATCAGCTGCTGGTCTGATGTGCACGGCTTTTGGTCGATCGAAATAAACGCAAGAAACATTTTTAACACTTTTTGTTTCCTGGGTTTAAATTTCGATTTACCTTTGCCGGGTCATGGAAGAAAAGTTGAGATCGATTATTGAGCAGAGTGCCCAGCTGTTTATTCGGCTTGGGGTAAAGAGTCTTACCATGGATGACATTGCCAAGCAGTTGCGCATTTCCAAAAAGACGCTCTATCAGTTTGTTTCCGATAAGAATGATTTAGTGAAAAAATGCATTCAAGCCTCCTGTTCGTCTGACTGCGAAGTGTTAGAATCCATCCGTCAGCAGGGGCTCAATGCTATCGATGAGTTGCTGGCTATTTCAGAGTTTGTGTCAAAGCGCCTGCAGCACATTCATCCTTCCATTTTTTTCGATTTAGAGAAATACCATCCCGAGGCGATGGCTTTTTTTGATCAACACCGCGACCAATACATCCATCAGTGCATTGCCAACAATATTCAAAAGGGCATTGCCGAAGGGCTATATCGCTCCAATCTCAATGGAGCGGTAGTTACTCAGATCTATTTGTCGTGCATGCAACACATGTTGCACGGTCACGGATTGAATGAGGCCAACATACCGATTGCAGTTGCCTACCGGGAACTGATAACCTACCATTTACATGGCATTGCATCGGAGCAGGGTATTGCCTACATCCGCAAGCTTGCCGAGCAGCAGGACACGCATACAGAACCCCATTAAACCACTTCATATACCCAACCAAAACAACCAACCACCCATGAAACTTAACTTGTACTTAGTTGCCCTGTTTCTGGGGCTGGCCCACACCAGCCAGTCGCAGATGCGGTTTACCCTCCGCGAAGCACAGGACTATGCAGCCGACAACTCATTCAGCGCCCAGCGTGCGGAGCTGGATGTGCGAGCGGCCAAGGCAAAAGTGCTGGAAACAACAGCCATTGGACTTCCACAAATCTCGGCAGAGGGGTCGTACAATCACAATGTGCAGATTCCAACCAGTGTCGTTCCGGGCGAATTTTTCGGCGCTCCTCCCGGAACTTTCATCCCCGTTCGCTTTGGAGTTCGACATAGCATGACCGGCGGATTAACCGGCACTCAACTGCTATTCAACGGATCCTATATCGTGGGTCTTCAAGCCTCAATGGCTTACAAACGACTCTCAGAGCAAAACAGGACCAAAACGAAGATTGAAGTGCGCCAGGAAGTAGCCAACGCCTATTACTTGGTTCTTGCGGCTTCTGAAAACGTGTCGATGCTCGAGAAGGCCTTGTCGGTAGTGAAAGAACTCAGCGTAGCCACGCGGGCACTTTACGAAAACGGTCTTTCCGATGAGCAGAGCGCTGATCAAATAGATTTGAGCAAGGCCACACTAGAAAACAACCTGGAATACGCCAAATTACAGGGTGAACAGGCGCTTGATCTGCTGCGTTTCACCATGGGATTGCCACAAGGTACCGCCATTGAATTGAGCGACAATTTGAATCAATTGATCACCAATGCCTCAGCCACAGCCATGATCAACGGCAACAGCGAGGCTACCATCGATTATCAAATCGCCAAAAATGTAGTTCAGTTGCAGCGCTTGAACCTCAAGAATACTCAAGCTGCCTATTTACCTACAGTAGCCCTGTTTGCCACCCATCAGCAAAACGGCTTTGCCAACGAACTAGACCGATTTCAGTGGAATCGATTTTTCCCCGCGTCGATCATCGGATTCAAAATAAGCATGCCCATTCTCACCAGCGGCATGCAGCATCAAAAGGTGCAACAGGCTCGATTGGAATTCAAAAAAGCTCAACTGCAAGAAACGCAAGCGCGCGAAGGAATTGCCCTGCAACAACAAAATGCCCGAAACAGCTACAATTTTCAATTGCGGAATTACCAAAATCAGAAAGCCAATTTGGCCTTGGCCGAGCGAGTGAAAAACAAAACCATGATCCAATTCAAAGAGGGTATCGCCTCTAGTTTTGACTACTCGCAAGCCGAAAATCAATACATACAAGCTCAAGGAGCCTATATCCAGGCCATCATCAATCTGCTGAATGCTCAAACCGAATACCTAAAAGCCTTTAACCAACTTAACTAAGCCCCAATGAAAAATTTTCTCTATTTACCCTTAGCCCTTGCCGTTGCTGCATGCTCATCGGCCGAAGGCGGACAATCGGCCGATTTGAAAAAATTAGAGGCCGAACGCAATGCACTCGTAAAGCAGCAAGAAGATCTAGCGGCTAAAATTGATGCACTTAACGAGCAGATTGCCACTGCGGGCGGAGGTGCTGCGGGTAAATCAGCCTTGGTGACCACCGGGATTGCCGCTGCCGAGACCTTTGAGCACTTCTTTGAAGTACAAGGAACGCTTGAATCAGAAAAAAACAGCCTGATCACTGCCGAGATGGCCGGTGCCGTGAAGCGCATCAACGTGCAGGAAGGTCAGCGCGTTAACGCCGGTCAAGTATTGGTAGAACTCGACAAACAGCTCATCGATCAGTCGATTGCCGAACTGAAAGACGGACTAGAGCTAGCTCGTTTTGTATTTGAAAAACAAGAGAAACTTTGGAAACAGAACATCGGCTCTGAACTTCAGTATCGCCAGGCAAAAACCAACTATGAAAGCCTACAAACTCGAATGAAACAAGCTGAAACCCAGCGCAGCAAAACCTTTATCACCGCACCTTTCTCAGGAGTGGTAGAAGATATCATGCCCAAAATTGGCGAAATGGCGGCTCCCGGAATGCCTGTGGTGCGATTGGTGAACCTCGATCGCCTTTCGGTGAAAGCACAGCTCTCTGAGGCCTATGTTGGCAAGGTGAAATACGGTACCACCGTTACGGTCTCTTTCCCGTCGATTGGCAAACAGTACACCGCCCGTGTAACCAAGGTGGGCAGCAGTATCAACCCATCAGGACGCACCTTCGAGGTGACTGCATCGCTCAATAACGGAGGTAAAGACCTTCTTCCCAACCTCGTGGCCAAAGTTACCTTCAAGGACTATGAAAACAATCGCGCGATTGTGGTTCCAACCCAAGCCATCTTGCAGGATATCAACGGAAACAGCTATGCCTACCTGGTAAAAAAAGGGAAAGAACTACCCACCGTTAAAAAAGTACCCGTAAAAATGGGCTTGACCTATCAGAATAGAAGCGAAATCATCAGCGGACTCAATGCTGGCGACGAAATTGTGTTCGAAGGCGTGCGCAGCATCAACGACGGCGATAGAGTGTCTATCAATAAACAATAAGCCCCCGCGCTA
>DASUEB010000189.1:0-3124 GCA_036275295.1 Luteibaculaceae bacterium
ACCAAGAGCAAATTGAAGCAGAACAGCTGCTATGATCAACCACGATGCCGACTGCTGAGAGGGCGACATTTTCATGCCCCGAGTTTCCCACCAGGCATAAAAAACCAAACCCACCACAATAAATGCGAACCATCGGTGCACAAACTGCACACCGTCTTTGTGATCTGTGAAATTGGTCAAGAATCCACCCAGCGCCGTAACGTTATCGGGCATAAATTCACCGTTCATCAATGGCCATGTGTTGTAGATGGTACCGGCGTTGAGTCCTGCCGTAAAAGCTCCGTAGATGATTTGGACAAAAACCACTACAAACAACCAAACGCCAACGGTTTTGAGTCGATCAAAAGACGAGTTGGTATTTTTGCGCCGATCGAATTTAATACTGAGGGCGGTCCATAGCACATAGATAAACAGACTGAAGGCGGCGCAGAGGTGAATGGCGAGTCGGTAATGACTTACATCGGTTCGATCTTTTAGGCCACTCATTACCATAAACCATCCCAGCGATCCCACTAGCGCACCGCCCAGTAAGATGACCAGACAGCGCTTCATCAACCAACCTTTGAGCAGGCCTTTCCGCCAAAAATAGAAGAAGGGTATAATGAAGGCAATGCCCATCATGCGCCCCCAAAGGCGATGGAAATACTCCCAGAAATAAATCTGCTTGAATCCCGACAGATCCATCCCAGCATTGATCTCCTTGAATTCGGTGGTTTGCTGGTATTTCTCAAACTCGCTCACCCAAGCCTCTTCGGATAGGGGCGGCAGGGTACCTTTCACCACGTTCCATTCGGTAATCGACAATCCGCTCTCGGTAAGCCTGGTTATCCCTCCAATAATCACCATGAGTGCAATGAGCACACACCCCAATATCAACCACCGGTAAACCGGTCTGAGCTGTTCTTGCATGTTTTTTCAGTAAACGGTCAAATTTAAACAAAAAAGGCACCCAAAAAGGTGCCTTGTCATGCTCAAAAAATGGGAATTTACTTCAACATTCTACCCAAAAGGGCCATTATGCTGGGTACTGCGATGCGAATTGCGGGCATAGCGCTGATTTTGCCCGTAGTTTTGATCTCTTTTTTATCTGCTTTATCATCGATCTTTTCGAAGGAAACTTCGTTGATCACGATTTCAACCGACTTTACCTTGTACTGTCCGTCGTTGAGTTTTTCAATGGCGGCGATCAATTCTTTTTCGGTAACACTTTGCTGATCAAATTCAAGCGTGGCGTAGTCTTGATTCTTGCGCTCGGGATCGAAATACACAGCGGTGTTTTTCACCCCATCCAGGCTCGCCAAGCTCTTTTTGATGGCTCCGGTGCACATCTGCGAACAACTCATGCCGTCGACCACGATTTTGGCCTGACAGCCGGGCTCGCTGGCCGCCTTGTTTACGGTGCGGGTGATTTTCACATCCGACTGATCTGCCGTAGGCGCGGGGTTTGACGAACAGGCCCAAGTGAGTGCCAGGCCGACAAAACCAATGACCATTTGATATCTCAGGGTTTTCATAGGAATCAAATATAGAAAACAAAATTACGACATAATTTTTGGAAAAATTGCCTTAACAAGTTTTAACGGTCAAACTTTTCGATGAATGGCGTCGCTCCCAAGCACCTTATCGCACTCCAGAACCGATAAGCCGGCCTGTGCATGCGATTTAGCCCTTTTATAAAGCCGCACGCCACTCAGTAACATTGCGATAATTGAGTTTAATTTGCCCCCACGAAAAATACCCGACATGCAATCAACGCGATACTCCCTTCAATCGTGGGCCATTCTTATTATACTTGCCTTGATATGGGGAAGCTCCTTTATTCTGATGAAGCAGGGTTTAAAGGTATTCAATGGCACTCAGGTTGGAGCGCTGCGATTGAGTATTGCGGCCATTTGTGTATTGCCCATCGCCATCCTGTCGTTCAAAAAAATTGAACGCCGGCATATTGGACCGCTTCTCATCGTGGGATTTCTTGGCAACGGACTGCCCGCCTTTCTTTTCGCCACGGCTCAGACGCGATTGGCCAGTGCCCAAGCCGGGATTTTAAACGGCTTGACCCCCTTTTTTGTTTTTGTGATAGGGGCCGTATTTTTTCAGCTTAAACCCAATCTGCGGAGTGTTTCGGGCGTTGTTCTGGGTTTTCTGGGCGCCGCGGGGCTTATCTTATCCCGCCAAACGGGCGAGGCAGGGTTGCCGCCCATGGGCCACAGCTTGCTGATTGTATTGGCCACCTTGTTTTACGGCATCAGCGCCAATGTCATAAGCCATCGCTGCAAGGGCCTTAAATCGTATCAGATCAGCTCAGTAGCGCTCTCGTTCATCTTGCTTCCTGCGCTGGCAGTGTTAATGTACTCTGGTGCGCCACACGTATTATCGACAGTACCTGGAGCGGGTAAAGCGCTGGGATACATCTTTGTACTGGCTGTTTTTGGAACCGCCATAGCCGTAATCCTCTTCAACAAGCTGCTCAGTGAAACCTCGGCCATGTTTGGTTCCTCAGTCACCTACTTAATGCCTATCGTAGCGGTAATATGGGGTTTGGCCGATGGCGAGGCACTGCGTTGGGTGCAGGGTCTTTTCACCCTTTTGATTCTGTCGGGCATTTACCTCGTAAATTATCAACCTAAAAAAGTTGATTACTAGGAAAAAGTATTACATTTGCCCTCCAAATTTATTAGGTCAAAACCAAAAACTATGTACGCAATTGTAGAAATAGCAGGGCAGCAGTTTAAAGTGCAAAAAGACCAAACCATTTTTGTACACCGTCTAGCAGGCGAAGAAGGATCATCTTTGACTTTCGACAACGTATTGCTAGTTGACAACGGTGGCAAGGTGAGTGTTGGCGCCCCAGCTGTAGCAGGTGCTTCTGTTTCGGCAGAAGTTATCAAGCACCTTAAAGGCGATAAGGTTATCGTTTTCAAGAAAAAGAGAAGAAAAGGTTACAAAGTATTGAACGGTCACCGTCAGTACTTGAGCCAAATAAAAATTACCGGGATTAAAGCATAATCAACGAAATCTCTGATACGAAATGGCACACAAGAAAGGCGTTGGTAGTTCGAAGAACGGCCGTGAATCGCACAGCAAGAGACTAGGAGTGAAAATTTTTGGTGGTCAAGCCGCTAAA
>DASUEB010000190.1:0-2383 GCA_036275295.1 Luteibaculaceae bacterium
AAGGAAATTGTTGCTTTAAAATCGGAGCATAACTTCCGCCTGTTTGTTGATGATGCACATGGATTTGGTACCATGGGCGAGCACGGCCGCGGGGCGGGTGAAGCTCAGGGTGTGCAAGACGGTATCGATGTATACTTCGGCACATTTGCCAAAGCCATGGCCTCAGTGGGTGGTTTTATCGCTGCCGACGAGCAGGTAATTGAATACCTCCGTTACAACATGCGCTCGCAAATCTTCGCAAAATCACTTCCGATGCCAATTGTAATTGGTGCCCTCAAACGCCTCGAATTGCTGCGCAATAAGCCCGAACTTAGAGAGAAACTTTGGACCGTTGTCAACGCATTGCAATCGGGATTAAGAGAGGCTGGCTTCGATATTGGGGTTACCAATTCGCCTGTTACGCCCGTGTTTTTGAAAGGAACGCTAGGTGAGGCGACCAATGTAACATTGGATCTGCGCGAGAACTACAACATCTTCTGCTCTATTGTGGTATATCCTGTAGTTCCGAAGGATGTGATTATGCTAAGGTTAATTCCAACCGCAGTTCACACGATGGAGGACGTTCAGTACACGATTGACACCTTTAAAAAGGTACAAACTAAGCTTAAGGCAGGCGAATATCACGCTGAGAAAATAGTCAGCTGGAGCTAAGCTTTTAAGAATTACAATACAAAAGTCGCTGGATAAGCGGCTTTTTTTATGTCTGAACGGTTGGTAAGAATACCATAATGATCAATTAACAGTTTTTCGCAACAGGTCTGAAAAAACCTATATTAGGGCAACCAAAAACAAAACTCGATGAAAAAACTTTTACTAAGTGCATTTGGAGTTGTGATACTTGGCGCCTTGGCTAACGCGCAAGTAATCTTCAACGTTAAAACCCCGGCAAACTTGGCCGGAAACTATCAGCTCACTGTTGCAACAGGAGGTTGGGGTACTCCAGACATGAACATACCTGCAAACGCGGTAGAAAATCAGCTGGTTTTTGTTGGGCCAGATACACTGGCTTGTACAGACCCGGAGAACGGAGCTGCCTTGGCGGGTAAAATTGCCGTTTTGTATCGCGGTTCATGTGAATTCGGAGCAAAGGCCTTACGCGCTCAAACCGCAGGTGCCATCGCTGTAGTTATCATCAACAACTCAGGAGCCCCCGTTGCGATGGGTGCTGGTGCGCAGGGGGCAAACGTAACCATCCCTACCATCATGATTTCAACCTCTGACGGTGCATTGCTTCGCAACGAAATTCTAGCGGGTAATGTAACGGCCTTTATTGGCACCAAAGTGGGCTTATTTGCAAACGATTTGGGATACAAAGAGAATCAAATCGTGTACCCTGGTGTTGCCTCGATTCCCATTACCATGACCAAGCAAGCCGGTCAGTACGAAGTTGCCCCGGGTGTATGGGTTTATAACTTTGGCAACCAAGCACAAACTGGCTCTGTGCGCGCAACAATCACGCGTGCTGGTGGAACGGTTGTTTACAATGAAACCCAGAGCGGTTTGGCTCTTGCCCCTGGTGATAGCATTTTCGCCTCTTTCCCAGTTTACAGTCCAGCTTGGACCCAAGACTTTGAGTACACGCTATCATATGAAATCACCAGCGGCGGTGGTGCCGACGGATTCCCTGATGACAATGCTAAGAGTGCGGTTTTCACCATCAACAACACCACTCATTCGGCTGCGCCAATTGATTTTGCTACTGGTTTACCTGTAGCGAACTCTTTCATTCGCTCAGGTACTGCCGCTCCCAACCGCTATTGTGCTTACATGAGAGACACGACCGGTAGCCAACAGCGCTTGAAAGGCTTCAGCTTCGCTCTAACTCCCAATACGGGTCTTGAGCTGACCAACGAATTCATTGAAATTGAAATGTACGAGTGGAACGATGTTTTCACCGACATTAATGATGCCACTTTTGAGGATCTCAATCCAATTGCGTTCGCAGAATACAGCTACACCGAAAACCTAGCAAACGTATCGGTTTACGCACCTACAAGCGATAATATTGTACTTCAGAAAGGTCAACGCTATTTAGCTTGTTTAAAGCAGCTAACCGATAACTACTTCATCGGATTCAACAACGGTCGCGATTATAACGCTACTATCGATCGCTATTTGGAGCCCGTTTCGGTTGTAGAATCAGGTGGGACATTCTTCTCAGCAGGTTTCGGAACAAACACCACATTTGCAATGGGTATCCACACAGAGCCGGTAAACGTAGGTATTAACGACAATGCCTCTACCCTAGTATCAGGTGCAGCCTATCCAGTGCCTGCAGCAAAAGTGATCAACATTCCACTTGGCGCCAAAAAAGAAGTCTCTAACGTGATCGTTTTCGATCAGCTTGGAAGAAAAACAATCGAGACCTCTGGAACCATGGCTG
>DASUEB010000191.1:0-6982 GCA_036275295.1 Luteibaculaceae bacterium
TAGTTGAAAGCTGGTAGGTAATCCAAAAAGCTTTCACTACTGAAAACTTCAGCTTGTGAAATAAAGTATGCGCGGTGCTGGACTCATTGTAATTGCATTTCTGACAACGGCGGTGGTGCCATTTATGCCCCTTAATGGCTAAGGTGTGTTTACATCGGCGACAGCTGAAACCAGCAGCCCATTTCAATTGACATAGATAAGATAAGCACTGTTCTTCAGTGGCAAAATCTCTCGTAAACTCTAAAAAACTCTTGTAATTTTTCATCGCTGATTCATTTTATTTCAGCAAAGCTCACTCCTCACTCCGTAATCTATTTACGGTGTCGAACGTTAAACCGTTAATCCGTTTTTTTGATTACTATTTTCCCGATGAAGTAAAAAAGAGGCACTCATTCAGTCCCAAAACCATAGACTTCATGCATAGGCGTAATCCCAGATCATTCAATTGAAAATGTCAATTGCCTGAAACGACTATGAGGATCTCTTTTTACAGTATAAGATCCCAATCAATAATTCCCGCTTTTCCATCAATCTTTTTCAATGTAGATTTCCCTTTCTAAATCAAAAACTTTTTATTGATGAAAGCCTGGATGTACATTCCTGAATGCGCTGATGGATCGTATTACACCGGCAGTACCAAAAACTTAATGCGACGATTTGCGCAACATCAAAGTGGTGAAGGTGCCAATCACACCAAGAAACACTTACCGGTTAAATTGGTGTATTTTGAAGAGTTCGTGCGAATTGACCATGCTTTTTTTCGCGAGAAACAGGTCCAGAGATCGAGCCGAAGTAAAAAAGAGGCACTCATTCTTTCTCAACACCACAGACTGCATGAATTGGCAGAGTGTAAGAATGAGAGTCATTTTGGGAATAAAAACGGTGGCTTCGACTCCGCTCAGCCACCGTTTTTACCCCCTCAGGTACCTGTGGACCCTGCTAAGCCACCATTAGACTCTTCTCAGCCACCGTTTTCCCCTCCTCAGGTACCTGTGGACCCTGCTAAGCCACCATTAGACTCCGCTAAGTCAGCGTTCCTCTCCGCACTTCCGAAAGGTGACTAAACGGAGAGAAACTATGGCCACGGTGGCGCTTCAGGCAGGTTGGATTATTTGAGGGAAGTTGCCCAGAATTTTGCGTTTTTGTGTGCATTGGAGGGGATTACCAATTAAGTATCGCGAATCTCTCCTATTTCAACCATAAGATTAACGGACTGAGCATTTATAGCTTGGTCCGTTTTTTTGTAAAACAACGTGGATGCCTTATGAAATGGCTATCGCCGGTAAAACCGTTAGTTACATGTATAATATACAAAAAGAGCTGTTGTCATTCTGATCAACTTGGCTTTTAGTCGTTTTTCTAACAGATTGGGGTTAGTACTTTTTTCTTCGCTCACAATAACTTCAATCCCATACTGACAGCTATATCTAAGCTATTTTATTTCAATCCACAAATAAAGACTAAGCTTACCAACTTTACAGAAAAAAACGATTGCGATTTTTTCTCTCTTCATTAACCAAACATACCCCGGTAACCTACAGTGACAAACAAATTGTCATTTTGCTGAATTTACAAGTATCACGCAAACCTTGTCAGGATATTTCTTTTTTATCTTCGACACTTGACGTAAAACTCGCTTTGAGAAGTGATTTGTCCAAATGGTCCAGTACACTACAAAAGTTAGATCAAATTTTCTTGTATGGTTGCTTATGAGGTCCTTTGATTCGTCGTCTAAATCCAGAATTTCGAATTCATTTACCAATTTAAGCTCTTTATTCAAGTGGGGATGATTATTCTTTTTTACAGGAAGTGTTCTAATAAAATTTCTACGGTCAAAACTCCCCAAACACTGTGAGTAGCTGGTATAAAACTCACCCCGAGAGTCGAAAATTCTCAGCTGGATGTAGGAATACCCCATGCTATCCATTTCATTGATTCTATAGCGTGGGCTCGATAGATTTTTAGCTAAGGAATCGCACAACTCGAAGCTGAAATCGTATTTAAAATTGTTGCGTATTAGAAACTGACTGATTTCTTCCTTCGATTCATTTCTCTCCTCAGAAACCAGAAGTAATTTAACCAAATTACAGGCTGAGAAAAGGATTGCGCAACTAAAAATTATTAAAATCCGCATATAAAAACAAATTTAGCGGTGTACCAATTAGGCACACCGCTTTTTGGCTCTATTTTACTACAACATCTGTTAACGTTATGATTTTACCATTCACAGGATCTCTAAATGTGGGGTATGCACCTCCTTTAACAATTACAGACTCAAAACCTGCTCCGTTAGAGAAAAAATCAGGTAATGACTCATCACTTTCAACCCTAAAAATGGAATTATTAATAAACTCCCCCTCGTATTGTATAGGTATTTCTATTAATAACCTCCTAGTAAAGCCCTGACCTTCAAGCCTCTTCTCTAAAAGAGTTAATGCCACTGGCCTTAGTCCCGATGCCATATCTTCCACAGAGACAGAGCCATTTTCGCCACCTTCTGTTAGGCCAGCTCTAAAACAAATGCCGGGACAAGGACCGCAAGAGTATCTCCCTTCACAAATCGGCTCGCCATAAATGTAAATCTGGCTGTGGCCTGTGTGGGCATTTACCCAATCTTTGAATCGCTTCCACCATTCTGGAACTTTGTTTGCGGAATTGAGACTCTTTAAAATTCCAGTTAACTCACTTTGACTAATCGTCAAACCCTCAACCAAGTCCTCGTTAGGGGTTTTTATGGGGCTTACATCAGGCTTTTGCTGACAAGAATTGAAAACAATTATTATCAAAATTGAGGAAAAGACCCGTAACAGCAATTTCAAATTTCTGCGGTCTTGTGTTTTGTGTTTTGTGTTTTGTGTTTTGTGTTTTCATAAGATTGAAATTTTAGAAAAGTGAAGCTAAAAAAAATTCCAAACAAAAAAAATAAAATACAATTCCCCATAATCCTGCCAAACCGTTAATAGATTACGAAGTGGTAAGATTACGGGGAAGCATAATAAAAAAAGAAAACCCTCACTTGACATGGTGCGCAAACTACACCAAGCTCTAAAGATACCAAAAGAAATTTTGGTGCGGGAATACTAGTTCAAGATAGCAAGCGCCCAAATAATTCTCATCCGCTCACATCTGGTATTGGATAACCCAGCTTCTCAACGAAATTCACTCGGCATTCTTCACCGCACTTGAATGTACCAATTGCTAATTCTAATTTTTTCTGCCAAGCACGCACAAGTAAATTTCACCTTTAAAACCAATGACACTTGATTTATGAAAGGGTGGATGTACATACTTGAATGCGCTGATGGATCGTATTACACAGGCAGCACAAAAAACTTACTTCGGAGATTTGCACAACATCAAAATGGCGAAGGTGCCAATCATACCAAAAAGCACTTACCGGTGAAATTGGTATATTTTGAAGAGTTCGATAGAATTGATCTTGCCTTTCGTCGCGAAAAGCAGGTTCAGAGATGGAGCCGAAGCAAAAAAGAAGCCCTCATTCTCTCAGAATACCAAAGATTGCATGAATTGGCGGAGTGTATGAATGAGAGTCATTTTGGGCTTCGGCTTCGCTCAGCCCACAATCGACTTCGCTCAGCCCATGAAGTAGATGGAACCCGGCAAAAAGGTGGCTTCGACTCCGCTCAGCCACCATGCGACTCCGCCCTTCCGATAGGTGACTGAACGGGGAGGTACGCTCACTGAACCTAGAAAAGCGGTGACTAAGCGCTGAAGAACGCTGGCTGAGCGCAGAAGAACGCTGACTGAGCGTAGAAGAACGCTGACTGAGCGCAGAAGAACGCTGACTGAGCGTAGAAGAACGGTAACTGAGCGCAGAAGAACGGTGACTGAGCGGAGCCGAAGTCCCGTTCTGCCCTAGCGCAGTCGATTAGCTGGCTGAGTGCAGTCGAAGCCAGAATCCCCTCTTCCACTCCTCATACTTCTGCGTTTCAAAACCATCGACCACCGAGGATAAACGATAGCCCAGGACCTCATTCATCAGGTTACCCAAGCTACCCTCATGGGTATGATTCAATGATGTTTGCGGCTCAAATGTACCCGCTGCAATATCAGAGGCCACCTCGCGGTAGGCATCCCTAAAAGTGGCGCCGTTTAATACCTTCTGATTTACATTTTCAACAGAAAAAGCGAGGGCATACCGCTGATCGTTCATCAGATTTTTTACCACTTGCATAGCGGCCACAGCCCTTGCGCTCATCCTCAAAACAGCCCTCAGCCTGGCCATTGCCGGCATGACAACACCCTTGAGCAATTGCACCTCTCTGTGATAACCCGAGGGCATGTTTTGCAACAGCAATGTCACCTGACTCGGTAAAGCCTGAAGAAGCGCACACTCCCCTCTGATGAGCTCAATGATATCGGGGTTTTTTTTGTGCGGCATGATGCTCGAGCCGGTTGTCAACTCATCGGGCAATGAAATAAACCCGAAATTCTGCGATTGATACAAGCAAGTATCTTGTGCCCATTTGCCTAACGTAGCACCCAGCGATGCCATAAATCCAGCTAACAGACGCTCCGTCTTTCCCCTACTCATTTGAGCATAAACCACGTTGACATGCATTCCATCGAAAGCAAGCAATTCGCCGGTATAGCTGCGATTGATGGGAAAAGAGGACCCGTAACCCGCCGCAGATCCTAAAGGGTTTCGATTGACAAATTGAAAAACACCCTTCATTTGCTCGAGGTCGTCTATTAGGCCCTCGGCATAGGCGCCAAACCAGAGTCCAAACGACGACGGCATGGCCACTTGCATATGGGTGTAGCCCGGCAGCAGGTCGTGAGCATGCTCGTTGCTTCGCCGCAATAAAATGACAATCAACTCTTGCAGCTCATCTATAATCGCCAGCAGCTCATGCCGATAGAAAAGTTTTAAAGCCACCAATACTTGGTCGTTTCTGGAGCGCGCCGTGTGTATTTTTTTTCCGGCATCTCCCTGCTCTTCTATCAGCCGGGCTTCTATCTCAGAATGTACGTCCTCAACACTCTCGCGAAGCGCGAAGTAACCCTCTAAACATTCGGTGTGCATCGCTTCGAGGGCTTGAATTACGCACAGAGACTCCTCTTGGCCGATTAGCCCCACTTTCGCAAGCATGTGAGCATGTGCCGCCGATGCCATTATATCGTGGGGTGCCAATTGAAGGTCGTATTTTTTGTCGTCGCCAATCGTAAATCCCATCATATCGGGATCAACGCATTGACCTTTTTCCCAAATCTTCATATCACTTGATTTAACTCGTGTAAAAAAGCGGTGTAGCCGTCTATTCCTTGTTGGATTTCACTCAGCATAACAAATTCATCGGCTGAATGTGATCGGCCACTCCATCCCGGGCCCATTTTAACCGCCGGAACGGGAATCCTGGCCATATCCGACAAGGTAGGCGAACCGTAACAGGTCAAACCCAGTCGTTCGGCGCAAGAGAACACAAAGTGATCAGGCGACAGTCCAGACGCCCGCAAATTCATGCTTCTGGGCACTAAATTGGCTTGCAAATGCTCCTGCAGACGGGTGAGTATTTCTTCATGCGTATACAACTCATTGACGCGAATATCGAGCGTATACCTGCAGTCGGCAGGAACTACATTGTGCTGCGTGCCACCTGAAATAAGGGTCACCTGATGTTGCACCGGACCCAGAAATGATGAGACCTTTTTCCAACTCAAGGCTTGAAGCACTACAAAATCGCGCATGGCCATTTCTATCGCGTTAATCCCCTCACCTCTCGCTGCATGGCCACCTTTTCCTCGGCAATGTGCATCAATCACCAGCAAACCTCGCTCCGCAACAGCCAATTGCATTTCGGTTGGCTCTCCAACCACCGCAAAATCGATCTTTGGCAGAAGACGCCACACCGATGTAATCCCATTGGATCCTGAGTTTTCCTCCTCCGCACTCAGCAGTAAAACCAAGTTGTACTTGCAGTTTGCCGTATCCTTTAATCGCCTGAAGACAGCAATCATCGCTCCTACACACGCACCGGCATCGGTACTTCCCAGCGCATACAACCGATCCTGCTCGAGCTCGGGCCGATGAGGATTCCGTGTGTAACCGGCATGGGGTTTAACGGTGTCGATGTGACTGTTCAGCAGAACGGTTGGCTTGCGATCGTCGAAGCCGGAGCCAATGCACCATACGTTATTGCCATTTCGTTTCGGCTGCAAGTCACGCTGAGCCAGGTAATCAACCAAAAAGCTCGCCTTGCTCCCTTCTTGTCCACTATACGCCTCAATAGCCAAGAATTCGATTAAAAACGACACCACCTCATTCAATTCCGCATTCATAAGCCTTCAATTAGCGAGCACCTCGGTAAATAATCCCGCTTGGGTGATCATGGCGTTTAACTGATCAGCTGCACCAATACAAACCCTCTGCACCCCAAGTTGTCTGGCTTTCCTAGCCCATTCGATTTTGGGCAAAATGCCCTCACTGAAGGCCCCTCTGATCAAACCCTGCTCCATCTCTGCGTTCGACAGCTGTTCAATAACAGTGCATTGATCCTCACGCAATACCCCCATTTTTTCAAAACAGAAGTACAGCTCTACCCGATATTGAATTGCAAGAGCTTGCGCCACGGCAGAGGCCACAGCATCGGCATTGGTGTTCAAAAGGGCGCCGGCTCCATCGCAGGTGATGGCCGACAACACGGGCACATAACCCAAATCCAATAGCTGAGTTAGTAAAGTTGTCTCTACTCCTTCGCAGCTCAAATCGCCTACTTCACCGAAATTGATTGGCTCTACAGGCCTTTTTACGCTGGTTAGCACCCGACCGTCGGGTCCACTCAGTCCGATCGCTCGAATACCCACCCGTTGCAGCTGTGCTGTTAATTTTTTATTGATCCATCCCGCATAAACCATTACGGCAACCTCCAGTGTTTCTTTATCCGTAATGCGCCTTCCTTGGATCATCTTCCTTTCTATCCCCAATTTAGAAAGCATTTCATCGGCCTTTACACCCCCACCG